>CALMIT010000343.1 GCA_937864255.1 uncultured Saprospiraceae bacterium | reverse complement strand
GAGATAAAGCCCGCGTTGACCCAACCCCTTTTCAAAGCGGGTGAGGGCAAAAAGGCGCTCCAGTTCTTCCACGAAGCCGCCGGCAAAAATGACCAGCGGAATCCACAGCAGTAAATGTTTTAAATCCGTCATGTGAATGCTCATATCCACGCCGCCTTTTGCGGGCGCATTCGGGAAAAGAGCGCCGCAAACGGGCTGTACGACGATGTGTACCAGCACCCAGATGATGACTCCGAAAAGCATACCCATCAAAATTTGCCTGCCCAGCTTTTCATTTGAAAAACCGAGATTTTTTAGCGGTTCGCCTTCCAGATACAACAAAAATCCAATGACGGCGAGGTAGATGAATTTGTTGGTCACCACCTTGATAACGATGTCCGTAAACTCGTCCGGCACGGTCGGAACCGACTGCGATTTGACCACAAAAACATAAATCCAAAAAATGATGATGGCGAAAATGGAAATAAGCAGCGCGGATTTTTTAGAGAGGTTCATCGTCTTGATTTTTGCAATCAAGTTTACGATTTATTTTTTGTCCGCCCGCGTTTGCCGCAGTTTTTATGACGGGCGAAACGGATTGGGGTGAGTTTTCAAAACCTCCTTTCCACCACATCCAAAACGAGGTGAAAAAAGTCGGCGGGCAGATCGGCGATGCCGAAAGCGCCGGGCGGCACGCCCTTCGCCGGGTCAAAAAAGCTGATGTAAAAAATAAAAGGCAGATCGAGATTTTCATCGTCCAGCACCTGATGCATGAAGCGGATGCCTTCCGCTTTTTTATCCTCGCGCCAGATGTCCGAAATGATCAGGTGATACTTTTGCGCTTTGAGCAGGATGAGCGCCTCGGCGGAGTTTTTGGCAAGGTCCACCTGAATGCCCAAAGAGATCAGGATGCTTTTTTCGTAGCCGTTATTTTCGGGGAAGTCGTCAATCCAGAGCGCTTTTACCGGCGCGTTTTTGCGCTTCACGTGCGCCATGCGACCGATCAGTATTTCCTTTTCTTCGCGGGGCAGCAGGTGCTGCTTTTTCTTTTGCGAAATGCTGTCGAGGCTGGCGTCCACGCCGTATTGCACGCGCAGCGCCTCGCGTATCTGCACCGCGTCGTCGTAGCCGCTTTCCAGCT
>CALMIT010000342.1 GCA_937864255.1 uncultured Saprospiraceae bacterium | reverse complement strand
TGTGGCTGAAAAAAATTCGCAAAGCCCGACGCCGCTGTCGGACGGTTTCAATACGGCTGAAAATGAGGGCACTGCAACTTTCAACGCCGACTATACGGAAATCTTTTTTACCCGCTGCAGCGGCGATGTTGACAATACTGCTTTTTGTAAAATTCTTTTCAGCCAAAAAAACGGCGATAGCTGGACCGCCCCAAAAATGCTGGCTTTCGAGGAGGAAAAAGTAAATTATATGCACCCCGCACTCTCGTCAGACGGCAACATGCTGTACTTCGCCAGCAATCACCCGGATGGTTGGGGAGGCTACGACATTTATGCCTCCGAGCGCACGCCTGACGGCTGGGACATCCCAAAATTATTAAGCCGGAATATCAACACTTCAGGCAATGAAGTTTTTCCTTTTACCGATCGCGACACACTGTATTTCAGCTCAGACGCGCACACGGGCATGGGCGGGCTGGATGTTTTCAAAGTGAATAAAATTGATAAAAACAACTGGTCGGCGCCACAAAATCTTATGCCCCCGATCAACAGCGGCGCGGATGATTTTGGCTTCGTCATAGATGCGCGTGGCAAGCGGGAATCCGATGTGCTGCAAAAAGGATATTTTAGCAGCAACCGGCCCGGCGGTGCAGGAGCCGATGATATTTATGCCTTTAAAAAAATCATTCCACCGCCCGACGCAGTACCCGAAGTCGCTGAAAAAGAGCCGGTTTACAAAATGATTTTAAATGTTTTTGTTCTGGAAAAAATCTTTCAGGACCCTGCCGATCCGAACAGCAAAATTTTAGGTAGAAGGCCGCTGAGCGAAGCCGCACTGACTTATAAGATTGGAAGAGAGGAGCAAAATTTCAAAACCGGGGCGGAGGGATTTTTGACTATCGAACTCCTCGAAAATACGGACTATCGCTTTTTTGCTTCAAAAGAAAACTACCTGAGCGGCGAGGCATTTTTTAGCACAAAAGGAATCGGGAAAGACCCGAAAAATCCCGAAGTCACTTACGAATTGGAAATCGTTTTGGATAAAATTTTCAAAAACAAGGAAATCACACTCGAAAATATTTACTACGATTTTGATAAATGGGACATCCGCGACGATGCAAAACCTACCCTGGATCAACTGGCAAAAAATCTGATACTCAATCCACAAATCAGAATTCAATTGGCCAGCCACACCGATTGCCGGGGCAACGACCGCTACAACGAAGATTTGAGCCAGAAAAGAGCGCAGTCTGCCGTTAATTATCTGATACAAAAAGGCATTTCACCCGACCGGCTGATTGCAAAAGGTTATGGCGAATCAGCACCCGCCGTAGAATGTTTCTGCAATCGCTGCACAGAAGATCAGCATCAATCCAATCGCCGCACCACTTTTACAATTCTGGAGTAATGAAAAGCCTGGCGCCACTGACAAACCTGATTTTGTACGGAAATTTTTGGATTTCACTGGGTGCGGCAAGTATGGTGTGGCAAAGCGAATTGCTTCTCACCGGCAGTTTCACGTGGATTTCGCCGCTGTCGGTTTTGGTTTTCAGCGCCACACTTTTCGTTTACGGCGTTCACCGGCTTGTTGGTATCGGCAAAGTAAAAATAGAAACCATAGAAGGCAGGTTTGACGTAATCCAACAGCATGAAAAGCACATCAGGATTTACACCGTGGCAGGCGGAATAATAAGTTCCGTCGCTTTTTTTTATCTGAATCGCTCCACTAAAATAGCGCTGACTGTGCCGGCGCTGTTGTCTCTTGCCTATATTTTTCCATTTTTCGGAAAAGGAAAAAGACTGCGGGATTTTGACTGGATAAAAATTTTCCTGGTTGCTTTTGTTTGGGCCTGGGTGGGCGTCATTTTACCGGCCGACGCTGCAGGTTGTCACTTTTTTGACACCAAAGTGATGCTTATTTTTTTAGAAAAAATGTTTTTCATCTTTGCCATTACGCTTCCTTTTGACATCCGCGACGCGCAAATCGAAAAAAGCGCTCAAATCAAAACCATTCCGTTAAGTATCGGTTTTGAAAAAACGATACGGCTATCCGGCTTTTTACTGCTGCTTTCCGTGGTTTGTATTTTAGTTTTATGGTTTTTAAAAATCCTGCCATCGCCGGTAGCTGGCGGGCTTCTTTGTTTTTATGCGCTTGCCGGCGCTGCCGTCTATTTTTCAAAAGATAAAAAACACGACTACTATTTCAGCGGCTTGCTTGACGGGTTGCTCGTTTTACAATGGCTGATTGTGTGGGCGGCGGTATGTTTTGCAAACAGTTAAATAAAAAAGAGTCCGCCTGCCAAATTTGGAAACGGACTCCTTCAAAAACTCTTGTAAAATACCTAAAATCCCGTCATTATGTATGAAATACGGAATTCCACATCAAAAAAGAAGGACTACTTCACCACGCGGGAGGTGAAAATCCGTCTGCCACCTTCCCATCCAACTAATAAATAAAATCCCGTTGGAAGGTTTTTAAGCCCTTCTGCTTTCCAAAAATTCACACTTTCTATCTGATTGAGTACGCTTACCTGTTGGCCGGTAGCATTGTAAAGAATCACTTTTTCCAATTTTTTTAATGCCGGATTTTCTGTCATGATATTTATTTCGTCAGAAAAAGGATTTGGAAAAACTACAGGATTAAATACCATTTCGGACTGATTTTCTGCCGCGCTGATGAGTGCTTCACAGTCCAGGTAGCTGCGCAAAAGCGCAGTAATTATAGAAGCCAAAGCCCATGAATTTCTTCTCGAATCATTGGTCGCCACCGAGATGCTGATATCTTTTTCAGGAAAATAAAAAGAGCTTGCGGCATATCCCGAATCGCCGCCGTGCCCATAGGCGGTCAAACTCAAAAATTTTCTTTCCATTAAGCCGAGTCCGTAACGGGTTCCGGCCGGAAAGGCAGTCGCAACGGTCGTTTTAGCCTCGTCCATCATGGCTGCGGAATGAAACGCACCGCTTGCGAAAGCGCGCATCCATTTTGTCAAATCTGCCGGCGTGGCGTAGTAGGAACCGGCAGGCCCGGTAGCCGAGTCAAATGAATCCCAGCCAAAAAATGCTTGATGCGCGTCATCCAAAACGCCGTCGCCCGTGAGGTCAAACCAAAGATGTGCTATCTGGGGCGACACCGTTTCGAAAGGCGCCATGGCAAATGAACTTAATCCCAGGCGATCAATAAACCGCTCTCTGAAAACCTGGTGATAAGGCTTGCCGGTGGCAGCTTCAATAATGAGTCCGAGCAAAAGATAATTGGTGTTGGAGTAAGACCAGCGTGCGCCCGGCTGAAAAAGCGGCGCACGTATGAAAACTCTTATGACATCTTCCAAGCGCCAGATTACCTGCGGGTTTGCTCCCATTTGGGGCTGAAAAGTCGGACTCGTCACTACATCGTAGATACCACTTTCGTGTCGGAGCAATTGCCTGATCGTAATATTTGGGTTAATGAACAGAAAGGTATCCAGCCATTGATGCAGACTGTCGTCAAGATTTAAAGCGCCGTCATCGGCTAATTGAAGCACGCAGGCGGCGGTCACCGTTTTCGTGACGCTGCCGATGCCGTACACAAAATCGGGCGCTGCATCCACCGCCGGAACTTCGGAAGAAATGCCGGAAGCACCCGACCAAACAGCATCGTTTGGAAGCTGGATGGCCGCGCTCAGCGATTTGCAATTCCACAACACACGCATACTATCGAGTGTGTGTTGCAAAACAGAATCCAGTTTCGGATTTACGCTTTGCGCGGCCGCCCGCTGTAGATGAAGCGAAAAAACGAGTAAAAAAAAGAGTAGTAAATAATTTCTCATCACGTGGTTTTAAAAATTCGGATTTATTTTTTGTCACGAAAAAATCCATTCGTCAAGTGGAGCGCCGAAATGCCGCTCACAAGTCAATTCGCCTCAGACGGGTACACTACTTTAGCGGAAGATTCGACAAAACTATTTTTTGCTAAAGCAGGTCAGGGGTCAATTATTGCACAAAAAAGAATATGGCAGAATACCACATCGGCACAGTCAGGCAGGCGTCATTTGCAACGGGTAGCCTGCTATGGAAATCTCCCGAAAAAACTTGCGACAACGACATTCGGCGTTCGTCCATACTGGAAATAGACGCAACGCTCAGCACCGAGAATTTTCACATCTGCGTGCCTTACGACGGAACCGAAACTTACCGGGTGGACGGTCAATTTATACCGCTGCAAATAGGTCAGTATTTCATTTTACAGCCAGGGCAGACGGCACGCGGCGAGGGCAATTTTGGAAAGGAAGTACAGGGACTATGCTTTTTTCTGACCAAAAAAATTCTTTCCGAAGTGGCGGCCGGCATGAATACAATTTTGGAAAATTCGCTGGAAAATAGCGGGTTTAATTCCTGGGCAGAGCAAGAGTTTGTCTCCAAAATCTATTATTTCCACGAAAATATTTTCGGACAATACTTGAAAAACCTGCTGCCAAAATTGATGCAATCGGGCGACAGCATCATCGCGGATGAAACAGGTTTTTACTACGACCTCGCCGAGGCGCTTTTGGACGGTCACCGGCAAATCAACCGGCAACTGAACGCCATTCCGTATTCGAAAACCATGACCCGACATGAAATATACCGGCGCATCAGCCTGGTACGTCACCACATTTTGGATAATTTTTCGGAGCCGGTCATTTTGGAAGATTTGGAAAAAGTTGCCCTTTTTTCAAAATACCACATTGTGAGGCTTTACAGAAATATTTACGGCGTGACGCCCTATCAGCACTTACTCCAACTGAGAATTGAAAAAGCTAAAATACTGCTGTCGCGAAATTATTCGCCGACCGAAGTGGCTTACCAACTTTCGTTTTCAGACCGACGGGCGTTCAGGAAAATTTTCAAAAAATTCACGGGCATGACGCCTTCCGACTTTATTCTGAATTCTTAGACATCTTTTTACAGAAAAAATAAGGGCGGTTGGCAGGTTTTTTATGACTTTTAAGCTGTCAAAAAAAAAATCATGCGAACACCTCTTTGTGCTTTCCTGCTCAGTTCGGTTCTGTTTTTTTCCATTGCCGGATTTTCCTGCGAAAAAGAAAAAGTGGAAATCGGAGAAAAAAAGGACGACAACACTCCTGCTGAAAAATTCACAGACACGCTCCGCTTTGCGAGTTACAATGTCTCGATGTTCAGACCCCAAGCGGGCGGCTTGGCGCCCGAACTCGAAAATCCGGTCAATATTCAGGTTCAAAAAATAGCCGCCATCATACAAAAAATCAGACCCGACGTGCTGGCTTTGATGGAATTCGATTATGACGCCGACGGAAAATCACTCGAACTATTCAGAAAAAATTTCCTGGAAAAAAATCAACTCGGCGACGACACTATACAGTATCGTTACGCTTACGCGGTGTCCTCCAACACTGGCGTAAACAGCGGTCAGGATTTGAATAACGACGGCGCTGTCCGACTGCCCGACGATGCGATAGGCTTCGGAAATTTTCCCGGGCAGTACGCTTTTGCGCTGCTCTCACGGTTTCCGCTGGACACAGCACACATCCGTACTTTTAAAAATTTTAAGTGGAAAAATATGCCCGGCGCATTGTTGCCCAAGAAGCCGGATGGTAGTTTGTATTATTCAAACGCCGCGCTGGATG
>CALMIT010000341.1 GCA_937864255.1 uncultured Saprospiraceae bacterium | reverse complement strand
TTTTCCACATTGCATTGTATGAATACGAAACGCTGCGCGCCGCCGGACAATCGCAGGGAAATATCTTTTTTCAAAGTGTTGGACACCAGCACATCCGAATGGATATTTTGAAAAATGGAAAAAGGATGCCGCGGATTTTGCAAATCATCGTAAGTAAAATTGAGGCGGCGGGGCCACAAGCCGAAAATGCGGTACACTTCATCGGAAGCGTCAAAAAATGAACGGACGGGATCGCATTCCCAGTTGCCGATATGGGCGATGCGTTGCGTCTCTTCGAGCCTGCTGAGGATGGCGTTGCGCTCGATGGAAAAGCGCAGCGACTTGCTCAATTGGTCAGCGTCAAAAGCGCCTTTGACCAAAAAATCCTGCGCGCCTGCCTGTACCGCTTTCACGCCAAGTTCTTTATCAGAATAGCCGGTCAGCACGATGACGTTGAGGTCTGGAAATTTGGTAAGCAGTTTTTCCAGCGTTTCAAAACCATTGCTGTCGGGCAGGCTGAGATCGAGCAAAACAGCGGCAAAATCACTCCGTTCTCCCAAAATCTGCAAACCCTCCAGAAGTGATTCTCTTCGCGTGATGATGCAATCGGAAAGGTCGGATTCTCTGAGCAAAATCTCCACCAGCCGGGCGTCGCCCGGATTGTCTTCTATCAGCAATACCTGGTTTCCGGTTTCAAAATGGCTCATGAGAAATCGCTGCGGGTTTTATCGTTTGGCGAAAGGATTTGTCATTTTGGTAAAAAGACAAAATCTGCTCCAAAGTCGGAAATGACAAACAGACAAAAATGCTGTTCATGGCTGTCAAAAAGCGATTTGAAGCTCTCTATTTTTTCCGGTAAAATAATCTGCCGGGCCAGAAATTCTTCCATCGTGGATGCATTGACTGACCAGTTACCGTCCACCTCGCGATGATCCACGACAGGCAGCCCGATTTCCACCTCTTTTTGCGAAATGACCATAATCGGGTAAGCAGACACACCCTGCTCCCTGATCGTATCTACCAGACCCGCAAATACCGGCTTGTAGGATTTTAATTCTTTTTCAAGTAATTGAAATTGTTGTTGTTTCGGATTATCCATTTATACCAAAAAGGTTCTTGATTTTTGAAATCACGGGTACGCCCGATTTGCGCAATTCCAGCAGGGCTACGCTTTCAATGTGGTGCGTATTCGGAAACATATCCACCGGCTGCACTTTCAATACGTCGTATTTTTGCGCGAGCAAATTCATGTCGCGCGCTTGCGTGGCCGGGTTACAACTCACATAAACGATTCTCGGCGCCTGTAGTTTTAAAAGCGTTTCCACGACGTCTTTGTGCATACCCGCCCGCGGCGGATCGGTGATAACGACGTCCGGCTTGCCGTGTTTTTTTATAAAATCAGGCGAGAGAATATCCTTCACATCGCCGGCGTAAAAAATACAGTTGTTAATATTATTGCGCTCGGCATTTTGCCAGGCGTCGTCTATGGCGGCGGCTATTTCTTCGATCCCGGTCACCTGCCGGCACTTATGCGCCACATATTGGGCAATGCTTCCAAGTCCGGTGTACAAATCGTACACATTTTCGTGTCCCTGAAACTGCGCAAAATCCGCCACAACGTCGTACAGTACTTTTGCCTGGTGCGAATTGGTTTGAAAAAATGATTTCGGACCGATTCTGAAATTGACCTCACCCAGTTGCTCTTCGATGAATCCTTTTCCGTGATACAGGATCATATCGAGATCAAGCACATAATCATTCACTTTGGGATTGATACAATAGTATAAAGTGGTGATTTGCGGAAATGCTTCGAGCAGCGAGTCCAGCAGTTTTTTAATATCGTCTTCGTGGTTTTCAAAAAAACTGACGATCAGCATAATTTCGCCGGTGGTGGTCACGCGTATCAAAATGTGGCGCATCTGACCGTGTTGTTCGCGGGCATCCCAAAAAGTAAGCCCCATTTCTGTCGCCTTTTGGCGGGCAAAATTGCGAATGGCATTGGAAGGATCGGCTTGCAGGTAACAGTGTTGTATATCAACGATTTTGTCAAAAGCGCCCTGGCGATGAAAACCAAGTACATTTTTTTCAAAAGACACGCCTGCTTTAAATTGCTCCGCGGTCAGCCATTGCTTATTGGAAAAAGCAAATTCAAGTTTGTTGCGATAATACTGCGTGCGGGCTGCGGGCAAAATAGGCAGTAATTCAGCCACCTCGATCCTTCCGATTCTTCTGATGGCATTTTCCACAACTTCCTGTTTGTAGCGCAATTGCGCTTCGTAGCTCACATGCTGAAACTGGCACCCGCCGCATGCGCCATAATGTTCGCAAAAAGGCTTTACTCTGTCTGCCGACGCTTCCTGCAAAGCAATTTTTACACCTTCGAGATAGTCTTTTTTCTTTTTTGTCACCCTCAAATTGATCACGTCGCCCACAGCCACCTGATCCACAAAGATGACTTTCCCGTCTGCGTCTCTGGCAATGCCTTTGCCTTTGTCGGCAATGCCGGTGATTTTTACATCATTTATAATTCTCTGTTTTGCCATCTATTTTTGTCTTTTTCAGCTATACCAAAACACTAACGGGTCAGCACGATATAATCACGGATGAGTGTTTTTAAAAAACCGATTTTATCGCGGGGCGCTTCTATTTTTAAAACAGCTTCCAGTTTTTTTACCAGTTCCCTGACCGCATCCCGGTGCGCATCATTTTGGTATAATTCAAAACGGTGCAGCACCTGCTTGATCAGCAAAACGTCCGTTTCGGTCAGTCCGCGCACTTCGGGATATTGGGGCGTGTAATTTTCGAGGGTGTGTATTTTCAAAATATCGTCCAGGGAAAACTGGCTGTTGGACGTCGTTTTAACTACGGTGGTATTGGCAGCCATATCGCCGAACCGCTGCCTTTTTTCAGATGAAGCAATCAAAACCGAACCCACGACGCCAAAAGAAAAAAGGCTGTCCACTATCTGGAAAATTGCCCGTAGCAAAAAATCCGTAAATCCGGGTTCTTTCCCGTCAATACGCACCACCCGCACGCCGAGAACTTTTTTACCGATGGTTTGTCCGCGATTAAACATTTCAAAAAGCAGGTGATACATCAACCAACCTACGACCGGAAGCAAACCCAGGAAAACAAAAATACTGCTGTCCGCCGTACTCATCGCCTGTATAAAAAGGCCTATCAGCAGCAAATAGAACACATATACGCAGATGTAAAAAATCACCAAATCCAGCAAATAGGCGAGTATCCGCTCGCGCATACTTGCCAGCTTGTACTCGATGACGACATTTTGCGTGGTGCGTATTTCTATGCTGCTCATTGATAATTTGCCTGATAATCCGGCCGCGCAAATGTACCTACATTTTCCAATTTGAGGGATTGAAAGGAAAAAGCCGGCGCATAAAAACGACGAGGGGGCTGCCGCAAAACCGACGCCCCCTCGCCTGCACTCCGCACAAAATCAACTTATCTGTAAATCATGCCGTAGCGCTCTCCGTCTTTGTAGTGTACGATGAATGCCCGCGGAAAGCCGAGGGATTTTACTTTTTTCAGGATCTGCTTGGCTTCGTCCATCGAATAAAAATCTGCGAGCAAGACCCTGCTTAATTTTTTATCCAAAATAAATTCGGTGTCAAAACGGCCGAGATCCGCCACTTTTTTAAAACGCGCTTCTTCCGCGTTGAATTTGTCAATGGCAATTAACTGCACTTTAAAATATTCGCCCTGATGGCGCGGCGCCCTGGCTTTAAACTCTACTTTGTCGTGACTGGATTGTCCGCGCGCGATATAATAATCGTCATAATTTTCAAAATCGGGCGCCGGCTCCGTAACTGTGGATTCTTCATTTTTGACCGGCACTTCCGTTTTTGTGTTTTTGGGCGATTTGTTGATTTTCATTTCTTTTGAATCGCTATTTTTCGGTTCCGGTTTTGGCTCCGTATAAACCGGTTTTTCTTGTTGCATCGCCACATCCGGGCTGAATTTTTTGATAAAAATGTCTTCGTTTACCAGCGTTTTTCCGCCTTTTGTAGAAAACTCCGCCGAGCCGTTCACGTAGCCGTCCATCGAAGCCTCGAGGTAAAAATTTTGATCAGACAGCAAGGCAAATTCATATTTGCCTTCCACCGAATTTTTCTTGATAAGCAATCGCCTGCGCCCGTCGTCCATCACCTCGTAAAGCGACACCGCCGCGCCGGAAATAGGCTCGTCGGTATCCCGGTCGAAGACCATGCCTTTCAGTACGGATATCCCGTCAACCAGCGGTTCCGAATCAACCGGGGCAGTCGGTTTTTTAGTCATATCAGCTGGCTTCGCAGTCGTATTATCTGCCGGCTTGGGAGTATCCGGCACAGCGGTGACTGCTTTTTCAGGCTGGGTGTTTGATGGTGCGGGAGCAGCCGCCATCGCGGGGCTGTCTTTTTCAAATTCGAAAAGATCTTCGTGTGTGGTCGTGAGTTTTTCCATTCCGAAAATGCGGTTTGACACAAAGAAGCCGCCGTGCCCGGAAGGTTTCAAAGTAAAATAAAAATCGTCCGTTGGGCTGTTGAACGGCGCTCCGGCATTTTCGGGAGCCGCCCAGTTGGACAATTCGCCTTTGGATTTGAAAATATCCTGCCCGCCGAGGCTTACCTGCCCGTTGGAACTAAAATAAAGCACGCCTTCTCTGGAGTCATAAAAAGGGGTGATTTCGTCGCCGAGCGTGTTGATTTGCGGCCCCAGATTCACCGGAAAGGTGAAATCTATGTCGTCGCTGTCTATATTTCTTTCGGTGTACCACAAGTCCATCCCGCCGATGCTTCCCTCGCGGTTGGAGGCGAAGTACAAAATTTCTTTTCCGTTTTTATGCACCACAAAAGGGTGAGTCGTAGATGCGCTCGCGAGGTTGATGTAGTCGCGCAGGCGCAGCGGCGTAGTCCAGGTATCGCCGATTTTTTTGATGACGTTGATTTCGCAGCGCGTGGTTAGTCCGCCCCAACTTTCCTGCGACTGGCAAATGGTGAAATAAAAACCCTTGTTGTCCGGCGTCAACGTCCCGTTGCAAAAATGCTCGTTGGGTATATCGGGAAAATTTTTCGGCTGGGCAGATTTTTTCCAATCGCCGCCTTTTTCGCGCATGGTGAAATAAATCCGTGCTTTATTGGACATAGTGGAGGAGTAGTACAATACGTCGTCGGTAAAAGGGATAGGCGCGAATTCTGTTTCTGGCGAATTGACATTATTATTAAGGTGCATCAATTGCACTTTGTTTTCCGCAGGTTCGGCGGAGAGTTTTATACCCAATTCACATCCGCGGCTTTCATTTTGTGCAATTTCGGACAAGACCGGCTTGTCGGCAGCATTGTAATTATTTACAAAATAAACGAAATCCCGGCTGGCTTCGTCGTAATTGCCGTCTTGTTTCAGGCAGCGCGCATAGCGCAAACCCGCCAGCGGAAATTTGGAATGCTCGTCTTTTACATTTTGAAAAGCGGCGGCGGCTTTTTTGTAATCTTTGATAATGTAGTAACATTCAGCCGCTTTATTGATGATGTCTTTCTTTTTAGGTTTTTGCCTCCAGGCTGCTTCATAATGCTCGGCCGCGTCGGTGTACAAAGTTTTTGCGTAAAACTCATCGGCTAACTTGACGTGTTTTTTCCAGCTGAGTTTTGGTTGCGCAAAACCGGCGAAAGCCAAAACAAAAAACAGGAACAGGGGAAAGAGTTTCTTCATGGTATCAGCAATTTGAACTCGGAATTGGTAAATGATTTTTATTAAAAAATATGAATCGGGATTTTGGTTCGGGAATCGTCCAAAAGTAGCTTTTCAATTACTTCGGGAAAATAGCGGTGTTCGAGACTATGTACTTTTTGTGCAATGCTTTCGGGGGTATCCGTTTCATCTACCGGACAACTCGCCCGGAAAATAATAGCGCCGTCGTCAAATTTTTCATTTACAAAATGAATGGTGATGCCGGTTTCTGTCTCGCCTGCCGCTTTTACGGCACGATGCACGTTTGCACCGTACATACCTTTTCCGCCGAATTTCGGCAACAACGCGGGGTGAATATTAATAATCCGGTTTTCAAAACCACGCACCAGGTATTCAGGAACCAACCACAAAAAACCGGCCAAAACAATCAAATCTATCTCCCTTTTTTGCAATTCATATAATATTTTTTCGGAATGATAAAAAGATTGCCTGTCAATTACTTGTGTATCAATTTTTTGATTTTTTGCAAATTCAAGTACCGGCGCGTCAGATTTGTTCGACACGATAATGTTTACGGACACTTTAGCATTTTGTTTAAAATGTTCGTGTATTTTTCGGGCGTTTGAGCCCGCTCCCGAAGCGAAGATGGCTATCTTTTTCACAGGCAGGAAAAACGGTTTTTGAAACTGAAAAATTGAATATGAAAAACTCTTAACGGGCGGGCAAAGATAGCCAAAGGCGCAGGCATTGGCAGATAATCCTTTTCTAATTCTCGCGCTATTCAAAAAAATTGTCAAATTTACCCTGAGCAAGCGAACGAATAATGCAACAACAAGCCCCGGCAAAGTCTTATTACAAATTTTTATGGGAAAGATTTCATCGCAATCCGGTTTCGAGATGGGCGCTGCGCGGGCTTTATCTGCTGATTTTTTTTGCAGTTTTTGTGGACTTTATTGCCAACGAAAAGCCGATTTATTGCAAGATAGACGGACAGCATTATTTTCCGGTTTTGAAGCACTACGCCGTCCGGTTGGGCTGGTCGCAGTGGGAAAGCCGCTTTATCACCGAAGGCTGGCACAAGCAACCATATCAGTCAGTGCTGTTTCCTCCAATTCCTTACTCGGCTACTTTTCAGGACATTTATAATCGCAGCGCCGTCGGCCCCTTTGACCACCAAAAAGTAAAATCATGGCGCTGGCGGCACTGGCTGGGTACGGATATGCTGGGACGTGATGTGGCGGCAGGAATGGTTTCGGGAGCCAGAGTAGCCGTTTTAGTTGGTATCGTAGCGATGTCTATTGCCACACTTTTAGGTTTATTCTTTGGCTCATTGGCTGGTTTTTTCGGCGATTCGGGTTACAAATTACCTTTCATAAGGTTGTTGTTTTTGCTGTTCGGAGCATTCGCCGGTTTTTTTTACGGATTCATATCCAGGGCTTTCATACTCGAAGCGGCGGGCAAAGACGGACAGCTATTTTTTCAACTTGGCATTTCTGTCTGCATCATTGCCGCATTTATTTTCGTCGCCTACCTGCTGAGCCGTCTTTTTGAAAAAATTGCCTTTTTCAAAAAAAGAATCGCTTTTCCTTTTGATTTGCTGGTCATGCGCCTCATCGAAATCATGCGCTCCATTCCTACTTTGCTGCTTTTACTCGCCATAGTCGCTATCATCAGGAAGCCCTCCATTTTGTACATAATGGCTATCATCGGGTTGATTCGCTGGACGTCCATTGCACAATTTCTGCGGGCGGAGTTGCTGAAAATCAGGCAATTGGAATATATAGAAGCTGCCCGCGCATTGGGTTTCAGCGATTGGCGAATTATTGTGAACCACGCTTTGCCCAATACTATCACCCCGGTATTGATCACGATTTCTTTCGGCGTCGCATCCTCGGTTTTGCTGGAAGCTTTCATGTCATTTTTTGGCATCGGCGTGGCGGCCGATGAAGTGACCTGGGGCGAGGAGCGGTCGACGGACGATCTGGAGGGGCCGTCGACGGC
>CALMIT010000340.1 GCA_937864255.1 uncultured Saprospiraceae bacterium | reverse complement strand
CACGGCTTCCACCGCGTCCGTTTCGGTGTTGATTTGAAATATGCGCGTCTGGTTATTTTGTTTTTGGACTAAAAAGAGGTCGTTGCTGTGGTGTGGTTTGCAAAGCGCGAAGCGATTCAAATCGGAACCGTTAAGCGAATAAATTTCAATGAAAGTCTCGGCGTGATCCACTGATTTGTACACCTTAGCGCGCTCGCTGTAACTGGGTTTTGAAATCAGATAAATGCTGCGCAGGCTGTCGTCCAGCACAGTTACGTTGCGAAAATCCGCCCATTGCAGATCATTGACAGGTACGCCGGCGGAGGGCGACCAGCTTTTTCCGTCGTCGTCAGAAAAATGCGGAATTTTGCCCGCCATCGCCAGCAGCCGGCGGCCGCCGTTGTGCGGTATAAATTTCAACAGCCCGTTGTTGAATTGAATATCCTGGTTGATTACTTCCCAGTCAGAACCGCTGCGCTTGCCTTTGAAAATGGTTCCGCCCGCAGAAACCAGCCAGATTTCGTCGTTTTCGACGTCGTAATCGGTTTCAAAAACGCTGCCCGCTTGGTTGAGGCTGCCGCGTTCGCGCCACATGCCGACCAATTTTCCGCCGGCTATTTCTACCGGATCACCGCCGCGCGTCAGGATGCCTCTGCGCTGTTGCACGCGCTGCCGGTGTTTTAGTATTTGATGCTGATATTCGATGCGCCGCCAGTCGGCGCCGGGCGCGGCGCTGTGCATGAGTTCAAACCATTTTTCGCGTTTGATTGCATTTTCGCCGTCTTCTTCGCCGCCGATTTCGGTAGGTTCCGGTAGCTTGTCAAATTCGGTTTCGCCTTTAAAAAGGAAAAAAATTGCGCCAAGCACAAAAACCCCCGCCAGCGTAGTAAAGGTTATTTTTTTCATATGACCGGTTTATAAATTTCGACGATTTTCTTTAAATCAGTTCAGTTTCAAAATCACGTCTTCCTCCTCGATATCCTCGCCGTGTTTGGCTAAAATTTCTACCACAGTTCCGCCTTTATCGGCGGTGATCGCGTTGATCACTTTCATACTTTCGATGTACGCCACTGTGTCTCCTTTTTCAACTTTGTCGCCCACTTTTACGGGCACGTCATTATTGTCGCGCGTCAGATAAAATTTTCCTTCCAGCGGCGCGGTGATGTTGTGCAAAACGGCCTTGCCGTTGGACTGTCCGTTGCCGGAGGCCGCGGTGGTGCTGCCGCCTTTTTCATCGCCGTAACTGACCGTCACTTTAAAAATTTCGCCGTTGACTTCCACGTTCAGGTGGCGCGGTTTGTTGTTGACCGGAGCTGCCGCCGTCATTGCAGGCGCGGGCAGCACGCCGGTTTCCTTGAATTTTTCGGCGCGTCTTTTTTCCAAATCTTCCAGAAAATCCTGTTTCGCTTTGCCCGACTTGTAGGCTTCGTACTGCTTCGGGTGCATCGCGTATTCAAAAAGTTCCTCGTCGTCCTCGCCGTAGTTCCAGCCTTTTTCGTCCATTTTATGTGCGAAAAATTCAATCTCGTCGGGAAAAAGATCCTGCGGGTTGCCGTAGAAAAATTCTTTGCTCTGCTGATTGGCAAGTTGCTGTATTTCCTTGCCCAGATGTCCGGGCAATTTTCCCTGCCTGCCCAAAATCATATCCCAGGTATTTTCGTCAATCATCTCCCAGCGCGCTTTGCCTTTTATCAGATTGATAGCGTTCATCAGCGCCACGTTTTTCACGTACTGACTGTAAGGCGTGACCAACG
>CALMIT010000339.1 GCA_937864255.1 uncultured Saprospiraceae bacterium | reverse complement strand
TCCTGGTCGGAATTTTACTCGGTATCACCTTGTACAAAACCGAAGCGGTTTCGTGGTTCAGAATTTATGAAATGTTCAATTTTCAGTCTTTTCACATGTACGGCATCATCGCCAGCGCCATTGCCGTCGGCGTCGTGCTGGTGCAAATCATCAAGCGCAAGCACCTGAAATCCATCGAAGGAAAAGAAATCGTGATAAGCGACAAAGACACAAGCTGGAAGCGCTACATCATCGGCGGTTTTATTTTTGGACTGGGTTGGGCTTTGGCAGGCGTTTGCCCCGGACCAATGTTCATTTTGCTCGGAAGCGGCTACACCGTTTTGATAGTTTTTCTGCTGGCAGCCATGACCGGCACTTTCGCCTACGGCTACTTCAGGAAAAAACTACCACATTAAAAAGCCATTTTGAAAACTTTCTAATCCAGTTTTAAAACGTCAAGGAAAGCTTTTTGCGGCACTTCGACGGAGCCGATCTGACGCATTTTCTTTTTGCCCTCTTTTTGTTTTTCGAGAAGTTTCCGCTTCCGCGTAATGTCCCCGCCGTAGCACTTCGCCGTCACGTCTTTGCGGAGCGCCGAAATGGTCTCGCGGGCAATAACCTTGGCGCCGATAGCCGCCTGAATGGCAATGACAAATTGCTGTTTTGGCAAAAGGTCTTTTAGTTTTTTACACATTTTTCTGCCTAAATATTCCGCCTTTGTGCGGTGCACAAGCGCCGAAAGTGCGTCCACATTATCGCCGTTCAGTTTGATGTCCAATTTTACCAGATCCGATTCGCGGTAGTCAATCATTTGATAATCAAAAGAAGCGTAACCCCGTGAAATAGATTTCAACTTGTCATAAAAGTCAAAAACGATTTCCGCCAACGGCATTTCAAAAGTCAGCTCCACGCGATCCTGTGTCAGGTACGACTGCCGGGTCAGATTGCCCCGCTTATCCATGCACAGCGTCATAATTGTGCCGATGTACTCGGGCTTGGTAATGATTTGCGCGCGGATGTACGGCTCTTCAACAGTTTCGAGGCGGGTGGGATCGGGCAATTCGGAAGGCGTGTTGATTTTCATCTTTTCGCCTTTTTTATTGGTCGCAAAGTAGCTCACGTTCGGAACAGTCGTGATCACTTCCTGATTAAATTCGCGCGAAAGTCGCTCCTGAATGATTTCCAAATGCAGCAAACCGAGGAAGCCGCAGCGAAATCCGAAGCCGAGCGCCACGGAAGTTTCCGGCTCGAAAACCAGCGAAGCGTCGTTCAATTGCAACTTTTCCAAACTGTCCCTCAAATCTTCAAAATCGTCATTGTCAATCGGGAAAATACCTGCAAAGACCATCGGCTTCACATCTTCAAAACCTTTGATAGGCTCGCCCGGGTTGTTGAGAAGCGTGATGGTATCGCCCACTTTTATCTCTTTTGAAATTTTTATCCCGGTGATCAGGTAGCCCACGTCGCCCGCAGTAATTTCGGGCTTGGGCACCATATTCATTTGCAAAATGCCAACTTCGTCTGCGTCATACTCGCCGCCGGTATTGATAAATTTTACTTTATCGCCTTTTTTCAAAGTGCCGTTCAGCACGCGGATGTACGCTACCACGCCCCGAAAAGAATTAAAAACAGAGTCGAAAATCAAGCCTTGCAGCGGTTTTGCAGGATCGCCCACGGGTGCGGGAATTCTCTCCACGATCGCGCGCATGATGTCGGGTACGCCCTGACCAGTTTTTCCGCTCGCCAGCACGATGTCGCTTTTTGCGCA
>CALMIT010000338.1 GCA_937864255.1 uncultured Saprospiraceae bacterium | reverse complement strand
TGTTTAGCTGCTTCATGTGTCAGAGGTTTTAAAAGTTTACAGAATTCAAGTTTCGAAACAAGTCGCATCCAAGTTAGCAAACTTCCGGCTTTTTTAAAACAGAACTGCCCCGGAAAAATATCTCCGGGGCAGTTTTATAAAATTCGTTTTAATAAGTTTTACCAGAAAAATCCGACAGTGATCACTGTGATAATCAGCAAAATGACTGCCTGGTAGCGATAATTTTTATACCAGGGCAGACTCGCCAATTCTTCGGTTTCGTCTTTGAGCATCTGGCTCGTCCAGATATAATCTTTGATTTTTGAATAATCGGGTGGCGCAGTGGACAAGCTGACCACCACATTGATAATTATACACAACACAAAAAGCAAAAAAGTGCGGTGCAAAAAGTGCATCGTCACCAATCCGTCTATCCATTCAAATTTTGCATTCAACAAAGAAAAAATAGAAAAGGCAAAACCGAACAAAAGGCTGAAAATAGAGCCGGCAGAATTGGCGCGCGACCAAAATAGTCCTACAATAAAAGTAGCCGCTACGGGCGGTGCAATGTAACCCAGCACATCCTGCAAATACTGCCAGAGTGAAGAAAACTGCTCGATCATCGGCGCCCAGGCAGAGGCCAGCACCACCAAAATGAGCGTAACTATCTGACCCACGCGCACCAGTCCCTGGCTGCTGATATTTGGTCTGATCTTGCTGACAAAGTCCATCGTCACCAGTGTGGATGCCGAATTAAAAGTGGCAGAAATACTCGACATCATCGCCGCCAGCAAACCCGCCAACACCAATCCGAGTAAGCCTTTTGGCAAAAGCGAGAAAAGCAAAAGCGGATAAGTTGCATTCGGGCAGTCTTTCAAATTTGCGCAGATGCTGCCGTCGGGCAGTTTGTAATTCATAAAACTCAAATCCGTGCCCGAAAACATCAAAATAGCGCAGGTACCCGGCAACACCATGATGAAAATCACGGGCAGTTTGAGTAAGCCGGCAAAGAGCGCGCCCCAGCGTCCGTGGTTCAAATCTTTGGCGCCCAATACCCGCTGCACCATAAATTGGTTGTTTGCCCAAAAGTAAAATCCGAGTATCGGCACGCCGAGCAGCAAACCCGTCCAGGGCATAAATTCATCTTGCGCGGGTCGCACCAGGCTCAGCACTTCCTGAGCATTGTGGAGCGTAATGCCTGTTTTTTCATTTACAAATTCGCCGGCTGCCGCTTTGGCGTTAAGCCCTTCGATCAAACCTGACCAACCGCCGACTTCGCCGAAAGCGTAATAAGTCAAAATCACCGAGCCGAAAATCAACAAAATTGCCTGAATTACTTCCGTGTGAATCACCGAACTCAATCCTCCCGGTATCGTGTAAGCCGCCGCCGCAAAAGCCAGTGCAATAATTATCACGTACGAAGGCAGGTCAGGAAAAAGTAGTTTTAAAATAATGGAACCGGCGTACAGCGCTGCCGCCGTATCTATCAGCACATTGCCCACCACCGTGATGAATGAAAAATAATAGCGCGAACGCTGGTCGTAGCGCCGCTCCAAAAATTCGGGCATGGTGTAAATCTTCGAGCGCAAGTAAAAGGGCAGGAAAAAAATCGCAAAAAATACCAGCACCACCGCCGCAAACCATTCATAATTGTAAACGTGTGTGTTAGTCTTGAAAGCATCGCCCGCCAAACCAAAAAGCGTCGAACTGGAAATATTGGCCGCAAAAAGTGAAATACCGACAATCGGCCAAACCATGTTGCGGCCGGCAAGAAAATAATCCTCCGACGATTTGCGCTTGGCGTGGTACAGACCGTACAAAATAATCAGCACCGCATAGCCGATCATAATCACCAAATCAAGTGTGGAAAGTTGAATTTGATTCATAATCCCTCTTTAAAAAATTTGAAAGACAAATGCATGGCCGCCAAATAAAAAGAGCGAAGACGAATGCAATCGTAAACTTCGCTCTTGTAAGAAATCACCCGACTGTTAATTCTCAAGTAAAGTTGGTTTTTCCACTTGAAAGTGATTTTACTTTTCGACCAAAAAATTTATTAACCAATTAAAATTCACTTTTTGAAAATCATTCAAACCAATAGAATTTTCCTTTGAAAATTTGGCATGAAATCAGGTTAGGAAAATATGAAATGGAAAATTGGGGTTTTAGGTGTTGATTAATTTGGTTGCTAATTTAGTGTAATTTCAACATTACCCAACTTTTTTTGAAAGAAATGTAAATTTTTCCGCGACGCAGAAAAAACGGCAGGTATAAAAAACAGAAAAGCCTACTGAAAAGCACATTTGCCGGCAAATAAAAACACCCCGATCCAAACCAGTCCTTTGATTAGAAAAAATAAAAATCCGGCTACTCCCAGCCGTTTAAACCAGGTTTTAAATTTTGATTGTTTTTCTGTTTCTTCCATTTTCCAATCTTAAAATATCCGGGGATTTTAGACGATTTCAAACTTCTCAAGTTTGCAAAACGCCCACATTAAACCGCTCCACCGGCGCATTGTTTGCCGCTTCTATACCCATCGAAATCCAACGTCTGGTCTCGAGCGGATCAATGATGGCGTCCACCCAAAGCCGCGCTGCGGCGTAATAAGGCGTCGTCTGGTTTTCATAACGCCCCGTTATTTCTTCCAACAATTTTTGCTCCTCTGAGGGCGCAATAGTTTTTCCTTTTGACTTAAGCGCTGAAATCTGAATCTGAAGCAGCGTCTGCGCAGCCTGCGAACCGCCCATTACTGCTATTTTGGCAGAGGGCCAGGCTACGATGAAACGCGGGTCATAAGCTTTACCGCACATCGCGTAATTGCCCGCGCCATAAGAATTGCCGATAACCACCGAAAATTTGGGCACGGTAGAATTGCTCACAGCGTTCACCATTTTGGCGCCGTCTTTA
>CALMIT010000337.1 GCA_937864255.1 uncultured Saprospiraceae bacterium | reverse complement strand
CCCGAACAAAGTGGTCAGTTGGGGTGGCCTTTATTGGCAATATTTTGAGCAGTTGGACAAGATCAAAACTTTTGAAGAAACGCCGCTCACGATCAAAAAGCAGCTTTTCAGGGTTGAAAATTCGGATACCGGAGAGAAGCTCGTGCTGCTCAATGCAAATGTCAAAGTCGGTGAAAAATTGAAAGTGCGGATTGAACTTCGCGTGGACCGAGACATGGAATATGTGCACATGAAAGATATGCGCGCCAGCGGATTTGAGCCGATTAACGTACTGAGTCAGTACAAATGGCAGGGAGGGCTTGGTTACTACGAAAGCACGCGTGATGCTGCGACCAACTTCTTTTTTGATTATTTGCCGAAAGGCACTTATGTGTTTGAATACCCGCTGCGCGTGGTACACAATGGCGATTTTTCAAATGGCATTATAACGATTCAGTGCATGTACGCGCCTGAATTTACGAGCCATTCGGAGGGTGTGCGGGTGGTAGTTAAGTGATTTCGGTAAAAAGCCTGACCAATTCAAAAACCGCAAGAACAGAATTGGTCAGGCTTTTTTTAATTTTGAGCTAAATCAAACTAAAAACGCTACTCCTCCCCCTCGGAAATGAAGCGCTGGATATAAACAGTGATAATGACGAGTTTTTTTTTGCACGCTTGTCTCGGTTGAAGATCCACAAGATATTTCAAATCAAATCGAGGTTTTTCCAAATCCCACAAATTCAAATTTAACCATCGATCTGAGCGAGACGCCGGCTGCCGAGGATTATCGAATCAGTATTTTCAATATGCTGGGTGCGGAGGTCTTTTCTGACTGGCTTGAAAAACAGGAAAGATATAAAACGCTCAATCTGGCGGCGCTGCCGGCGGGGAGGTATTTTTTAAAATTATTCCGCGGCCGGGGGGATGCGGTTTAAAAAATTATACGGCAATAAAAAAGGGCGGGAAATTTACCCGCCCTTTTTTATTTGATTAATCCACACGTTTCAATTCTCCGTTGTTGTCGGTCACGACATAAGCATCTTTAAAACCGGCAGATTTAGCCTGTTCGAGCGCGCTGCGCGCTTCCGACAAATTATCAAATCCGCTGAGCAGCAAGATAGTCCACTCCCCTCTCGGTCTGGTTTCGATAGTACCCAGATTTTTGATTTTTGAATCATCGGCCCATTTCGTTTCTTTCACAGCGGCAAGTCGTATTTTATAATTTTTATCGCCGCTGTTGCCAGCCGTATTTTCTGTAATTTTTATCACCTCATTTGAAATCGCTCCGAAAAGCGGTCCATTGTCAGCTACTATAAACGTACCCGGGAATCCAAGCTCCGCAGCTTTATTTTGCGCATTTTGAGCGTCTTCTTTGGCGCCGTAAACGCCCAGGCGAATTTTGGCAAACTTGTTTTCCTGAACGACATAAATATTCCCTAAACCGCCAAGTTTATCGTAAAAGGAAGCCGTTGAAATCTCAGGCGAAGCATTCACCGAAGCTAACTGAACCGCATAACCCGGACCGGTGAGCGTTGTACTACCCGATTTTGCAGCAATGGTTACCGGTTGCTCAGTGAATGCAGCTTTTTTTGATGCCGCCGCGTCAGCAGCGGGAGCCGGAGAAGCAGTTTTGCCGGACATCTTTTCTTCCGTTTTGCCGCTGTTGGCTAATGCGCCGACCGGAGCAAGAGAGACTACGCCTAAAATACTTTTATCCGCGCCGTCATTGGTTTTTACAGTTTGGCTCACTTCAACAAAACCAGCCTTGCTGTACCGCACCAGATAATTTGTATTCGGACTGAGTGCGGCTGTGTAAGAGCCGTCGGCCGCACTGTTTACAGAAGTGGTAATGCCGTTATTTTGATTGGTAATTTTTATGGTCACATCGCTGAGGTTGCCCATGTTTATTGCGTTCAACACTTTTCCGGCATACACCTCGCCTTCTTTTTTCAACACGATTTCGAAAGATTGGGCAACCGTATTTCCCAAAGTTTCAAGTTTGAATATTTCGGCGCGATAGCCCTCTTTGGTCACCGAGCCGCTGCAATTCAGACCTTTCAGGGTTTGCTTCACAACCTTGCCTTGTTCGTTGGATACCAAAGTGCCTTCGCCGCAATTTGACAAATCCACCGTTGCGCCGGAAACAGGCTTGCCCGTCGCAGCATCTTTGACCATTACAATCAACTCTCCGGTCACTTTGCTGATGCCGTAAATATCTTCCAGTCCTTTTCCACCTACCCTGTTGGAAGTCAGATAACCCGTATTTTCATTTTCTTTAAAAATAAAACCCAGATCATCTCTTGATGAATTTATTCCCGTACCCAGGTTAAAAATCTTATCCCAGTTCATCCCGTTTTTTTCGGAGCGAAAAACATCATAGCCGCCAAAACCGGGATGCCAGTTTGAAGAAAAATAAAGGTTCTTTCCGTCAAAAAAAGGCGTGATTTCGTCGCCTTTTGTATTTACAACCGGGCCAAGATTTTCAGGCGTCGTCCAGTTATTTCCAAAACGGTAGGAAACAAATAAATCATAACCACCGAAACCGTCAGGGCGGTCGGAAGCAAAATAAAGCGCGTTGCCGTCAGGGCTAAAGGACGGAAAACCGCTGGAATAGCCAGAGCCATTATGTGGAAACGGTTTTGGATTTGTCCAATCTCCTTTTGAGTCCACCTCAGCCATGAATATGCTCAATTGCATTCCGCTGCCGGAGAGAAAGCGCGTTCCTTCTACAAAATTATTTTTTGTAAAAACGACTGCTTTTCCGTCCGGCGAGTATGACAGAGGCCCTTCATTGTAAGCACTTTTTAGGTCCGCGTGCAAAAGTGAAATGGAACCGAGATTGCCCTCAGCATCTCTGTCTGCTGTGAATAATTGGTTTTGGGCGTCGCCTGCCCAGGTTTTTTCTTT
>CALMIT010000336.1 GCA_937864255.1 uncultured Saprospiraceae bacterium | reverse complement strand
GGCGGGACTATTGTCCAAATCCATGCCTTCCGAAGAAAAAAGAATGGCAAAAATAATCATGGTAGCGCCCAGCACCCCGCCGGCGACCAACAGGAAAATGCGCAGGTACAGATTGTGAAAAAATCCGCCCCCGTCCAGCGAAAAAAGCATACGAATCAGCGCGGCAGCGACCATCAAAATCACTTCCCACCAAAAGAAAAAAATGACGGGAAATACATGCCAGTCGAGCACCAAAATGCCAAAAAGTGTGATACACAGCGAAAGCACGGGCAGCCACCAGGGGCGCGTTCTGGATAAAAGTGGCTGAGCAGCGAAAAGGTGCGACATGGGTTGTGTTTTATCAGTTCCAAAATAAATGGAAAATAATGAATTGTGGCGGCGAAAAGTAAAAAGGTACAAGCCTGTGGTGATTTTGACGAGAGAGAAATATTCTGCGATCCGTTTGCTAACTTTGTTTTACCGAAAAATAAGAAAACCGAAAGCACTTAATTTTACTAACTGTTACAGCTTATGGCAGAAACACCTACCAACAATCACAAACTCTGGATAGGACTGGCTTTGGGTGTCATCGCGGGTGTTTTGGCCGGCATGTTTGGAAAGGATTTATTGCCGAAAGCAACGCCGTTTGTTTATGGCGCGGTGATTGGATTTTTTGGATTGGCTTTGGTTATCTTTTTTGTTTTGACGCTGGGGCGCGAATGGCTGATGAAAAAATACCTCGGTAGGGTAATAGAATTTGATAATGTGGGCGAGGATTTGGACAAACTGACGACGGCTGTTTCCGACAAGGTTTTTGATATTTTGCTGGCAGGAAAAGATAAAGAAACCAAAGAAAGCTACAAAAGCCTCGCCCCGAGGCTGCTTCGTTTTTTCATTTGGGGTGGGTTTAGAGATTGGGGCTTTCGCGTAGCAATTATGCTTTTCACCGCGGTCGGCGCTTTATTAGGTACGAGGCTTCTTTTCCAGAAAAACAAGCTTTTAGAAGCGCAGAATAAAAAATTTGACATCCAAACAAATTTGCCGGAGGTAACCCGCCGCAGCGCTTACAACTTCCAATTAGGCGCTATTATGGAAGCCGTCAAAAATGAATTGGATACAATACCAAAAGGGAAACCGAGAGTTTTGAGCGATCAACTAATCGCCTGGATGGCAGGCTGGAGTCTGGGCGTACGGCCTTATCGTTATTTGGAAGGGAATGATTTGATAGACGAATCACTAAGCCCCGAGCGCGGGCAATTACTTTTGATGCTGGTAAACTTGAATTTGGATACGACCGAAACCTGGAAGGAAATTGCTCGGAGGGTAACTTTTAACTATTCGGATTTGCAATACGCTCCATTAATTTCTGCGGCATTGAATGATTTAAACCTCAATTTGGCCGATCTCAGTAGTACCGATCTCCGTAGAGCCGATCTCCGTAGAACCAATCTCTGGAGAACCGATCTCAGTGTAGCCAGTCTCGATGACGCCATTCTCAGTTATGCCATTCTCTGGAAAGCCAATCTCCGTGGAGCCGATCTCAGGAGAGCCGATCTCAGAGGAGCCGTTCTCAATGGAGCCGATCTCAGAGGAGCCATTCTCAATGGAGCTAATCTGGAAAATGTACAAGGAATAACTTATAAATCTTTGTCTCAAGTCGAAACTTTATACAAATGCAAAAACATCCCTCCCGAACTCGAAAAAGAACTGCGCGAAAAAAATCCTGAACTATTTGAAATACCACGATGGTTGATAGATGACGAATAATCCTCCCTCCTTTTTCTGTCGCCCATCCGCATTTTTAACAAAAGCTTAGACCGCCGCGCTATTCGGGAAAAGAAATTGATCCTACCTTTAAGACCGGAAGCCGCCACCCTCACTAAAACTGAAATTACCTTATGAAAAAACACCTTTACTTATTTTTAGTGCTGCTGTACTTCACACCGGCTGCTACTGCGACAGTCCCGGAACATACGCCGGGCAGCAGCTCGCCGGGCTTTTATTTTATCGAAAACAAAGGACAGTGGGATGCCCGCATCCGCTACAAACTCAATATGGGCGTGGCGCAATTATTTGCCGAAAACGACCGCCTCAATTACCTGCTCATTCATCCCGGCGACCTGGCTGAGCGCTCGCATCACCACACGGAAGCGCATTGCAATCACGACGAACAGTTGCGCATCCGCTGCCACCGTTTTTATGTTCGCTTCGCCGGCGCCAATACGCAGTCGCTCAACAAACCGGCGCACAAACTGTCGGCATACCACAATTATTTTCTCGGCAATGATCCTTCAAAATGGGCTTCGGAAGTCGGGCTTTTCGAGGAAGTATTTTACGGCGGACTGTACCCGGGCATAGACCTGCGCCTGTACGAGTCGGGCGGCAATATCAAATACGATTTCATCGTGGCGGCCGGCGCAGATCCGGCGGCTATTGATTTGGAATATTCTTACGCCGACAAGGTTTTTCTGAAAGACGGCAACCTGCACATTCAGACCAGCGTGAACGAAGTGGTGGAGCAAAAGCCTTTTGCTTACCAGGAAATAAACGGCTTACGCAAAAAAGTGGATTGCTTTTTTGAATTGGAAAACAATCGGCTCCGTTTTGTTTTTCCGAAAGGTTATGATCACAATTTGCCGCTGATTATTGATCCGGTTTTGATTTTTGCATCGTACTCGGGCGCGAGCGACGACAACTGGGGCACCACCGCCACTTATGACGACGCGGGCAATCTGTACGCAGGCGGCGTGGCTTTCGGCGATTACCCGACTACGCCGGGCGCTTTTCAGATAAGCCAGATTAGTATTGCCGATCCGGGCAATATGGGTATTTCAAAATTTGCTGCCGACGGAAGAACGCTTGTTTATTCTACTTTCATCGGCGGCAGGCAGTTTGAAGTGCCGCACAGTATGATTGTCAATTCGAGAAATGAACTGGTCATCATGGGTACGAGCGGTTCGGATGATTACCCGGTTCGGAATGCGTTTAACAGCAATTTCAGCGGGGGCATTTTTACCAATGAAGTCAATGCACTTTTTTTGTACAACCGGGGCAGCGATATTGTGGTCACGGTACTGAATGCTGCCGGTAGCGATTTGGTGGGTTCGACTTACATAGGCGGCGGCGGCAACGACGGACTGCACCTCGGCGTGGCGGGCGTGCCTT
>CALMIT010000335.1 GCA_937864255.1 uncultured Saprospiraceae bacterium | reverse complement strand
CACGACAAGGCTAACGAAATGTACCTCCGCACCGCGCGCCTCGACCTTGATGATTACAACAATGACACGGAAGACGGTCTGCACATTACCAGTATGGCGGGCACCTGGCTGGCGGTGATTAAAGGATTTGGCGGTATGCGCGCGAAAAATGACATGCTGTATTTCGATCCGTTTTTGCCGAAACAATGGAAATTACTTTCGTTTAAAATCAGATGGCGCGGACAGATTTTGCGTGTGAAAGCAGCGCCGGAGCAGGTTGAAATTTCAAATATTTCCGGCAAGGAAATCCGGCTCAATTTATTGGGAAAAGAATACCTGATACCGGCCGGCGAGCACATTTTGGTCGCCCGTTAAAATTGAATTTGGCAAGAATTTGGGAATATGACAGTTTAACCGATTTGTATAAAAATTACCTTTCATGAAAAAAATAGTCTTTTTCTTTTTGATAGCGAACCTGGCTTTCGCCTGCAAAAATGACCCTAAAACTACCGCCGAAACTCCGGCGCAAAATTCATCCGAAACAACTGCCTCTGCCACTACTTCTGACGCAGCTTCCGATCAAAATTTAAAAGAAAACCTTCCACTCCGCATGAAAAATGTGGTGGATTGGACCTGGTGGTTTGAAGCCTACGTGTCGGATCGAAAAGGATTCGGACAAACTCAAAAAGGTAAGTGGTTTAAATTCAGCCCAAACGGCAGTTTTGAATTTGGCATATACCAAGACCTCTCAGGCGCTGGCAAATGGCGCTACGACGTCGCTAAGGAAACCATTTTTCTGACTTTCGACAAAGACGGCGAACAGCAGGAATGGAAAACCATGATGTCCAACACCAACGACATCATGATCTGGATGGCGCCTGGAACCGGGCCGTTGCGGGGCGACCAGGCAAAACTGGTGCGCTACCTGCAAAGACCGGAAGAAGGGCAGGTAGGCAAATAAATTTCTTCATCAATTTTAATTTGAAAAAACTTCTCGAAGTTCGATATTTTCATCGGCTGCGGTGGGCTGGTATTTTGCCATCAGCAATTCCAGTTTTTGTAAATCAGGGTGATTTTTTTTGTAGAAATACAAAATCCGAGTCGTTTGCCGGATGAGTTCGCACCAGGATTTATTTTCGGAAAGAATCTTTTCAAAAATTGGCTCAGCTTCTTCCCAGCGGTCGGCATAAAGAAGCGCCAGCGCATAATTGGCATCCATGTACGGCTCCACCCGCAGCAACTCTGATTTCCAAAAATCATTTTCCCTGAATTTATCCCGGAGCGCCGGAAGCTCATTTTTATAACGCTCATATTTTTCAAGACTCAGCGGAATATTGCCTTCATAAATGTTGAGCAAGATCGTATTTGCCTGGCATAAAATGCCCCAGTAAGCATTTTGAAAAGCCACGAAATCTTTGTATTCCTCACTCAATTCGCTGCTTTCGGATAAGCTCGCCTGGTTGTCCATGATTTTCAAAAATCTTTCAAAACCCAGATTCGAGCCATAATAATTTTGCAGCCCCATTTCCCCGTAAGCATTTTGAAAAATCAAATTGTAATAATAATAGTAATCTTCATCGAAGGGCAATACGGGCAAGCTGTCTTCCAGAATATTGAAACTTTTTTTGTCGAGCAAAAGATAGGCAGCAAGCGAAGTATTGCTAATGGCGCCGAGGTAATCTATCGAAAAATTATTTTGCCGCTCGGCTACCAAAACGTACTTTTTCCAGTCGGGAAAACGCCGTACGATACGGGCAGCCTGGTCGGTGCTTTCCTGCGCAGCAAGCGTGTCGCCTAACCCCACCTCTGCTGTTTGTTTTTTAAAAAACACGGTTGGGATGGCAGACTTGACGGAATCGGGTAGCGAGTAATAAACTTTGAGGTAAAAATTGGCGGCTTCCTCGTAACATAGCCGGCTTTTTTCCAGCAATTCCCGATTATCCAGATCGGGCGTTTGTTTTAAAAAAAGGTCGCCAAGTTTTTCGGCAGCGCTTGCTTTGAGCGTGTAGGCTTCGGTTTTTTGTTTGTAATACGGCGATCGAAATTCTTTCAAACCCAGGATCACTTTTTCAAATGATCTGGCAGCTTTGCTTTCTTCCGTCAAAGTGTAATAAGTATAGCCTTGTTCAAAATTCATTTTTGCCGCGTCTATAAGTTGCTGAGCGGCAGCGATTTGCAGGTATAAAATGTAAGCGCCAATCAGCAGCACCGCGAAAACCGAACCCCAAATTGCTGATTTTTTAAAAAGATTTTTTCGCTTGCTGACATTTACAAACTCCCAGTGTTCGGCTTTAAAATCGGGATGAAGTTCCAGCCTTTTTTTAAAATGCTCCACCAGATTTATCTCGCGGGCATTGAGCGAAGTTTGCGTTTTGGAGGCAGCCGTCATCCGGTCTTTTACCAGTTCGATAATTTCGAGCAGTTCCTGGTCTTCCTTTTTGCGGGTTTGGCGGATGCGTTTGGCAAGAATATCGTGTGCGAGTTCATAAATTCCTTTTTCAAAATTCAAAATCCTGCCGTTTTCCAGGGCTTTCAGCGTAAAATTGAGCGGTTCGGCGGGCAGGTTTTTTAGAATAGCCGACTCGGTGGAAAGCGGAACTTTTGTACCCTCGAAAGACGAAAAATGGTTCAGCACCCGGATCACAAAATCCGGCTCTACATTTTTAAAATTTTGATTGAGCTCGTTTTGGATGGCTGAGATTCGCTGGTCGAGAAAACCGATAAGTACCTGTTCTAAGCTCCCGGTTTTTGACAGACTGGATTCGGTGATTTTTACAGAGCCGGCGTCGTCTGGTGTGCCGTTTTGATACAATTGGTCAATATAAATCTGTAAAAAAGGCAGGTAAAAATCTCCGTTTTCATCTTTCGAATTTTCAATAATGCGCGGAATCAGGTGCTGCGGATTTTCCACTTCGATGCCGTGTGACTCAAAAAGTTGACCCACGAGGAGAAGGGCATCGCGGTAGTTCAGAGGCTCCACGCGCAGCCGCTGATCAAAGACAGTAGGCAGGTAATTTTCAAAAGAACTGAGTCGCGCGATAAAATCTTCGCGCATGATGAACATGACCGTGCAGGCTACCTCCGAGTTTACGATTTTTGAAATATTTTCAAAAAAGACGGTTTGTTCGCTTTCGCTTCCCAGCAAAAACAATTCTTCAAACTGGTCAAAAATCAAAAACGGCGGGCGCAAGAACTGGTTGTTTAGCTGCTCGATATTTTCCAGCCAATCCGGTTTTGAGGCATCTTTTAAAAGTTGTTCGAAGTGTTTTTTGACGGACTCGACCACATTTTCCTCGCGCCGGATAAAAACGGGCAGCCAGTCGGTATAATCAAATTTGTTCGAAAGTCCGCATTGCACCAGGCTCGTTTTGCCCGTGCCCGACCGGCCATACACCAAAATCAGCCGGCTGCGCAGCGACAGTTGGTACAACTGCCGGATTTCTTTGTCTCTTCCGAAAAAATGACCGGAATCGAGCTTGGTGTATGGCGCCAGAAATTTGAACGGGCTTTTCATTTTTATTTAAAAATTTTGCAATCAAAAGGTGAAAGAAGCGTCCATGACGATGCTCATCGGCAGCCCGAAAACGCGCAGCGCAAATTCATCAAATTGCTCCTTGATGAGCCTGAAACTTTCGTCTGAAATATCCAGCCGCTCATTTTCGTAAGGCTGCCGGATGTATCTGAATTGGTAAGCGTCGCGCTTCTGGTCGTAATTCCAAAAAAAGAAAATTTCTGATTTTTCGTGTTTTGCAGAAAAGGCTCTCCGGTCAAATAAAAAAGGAGAGAGGTTCAGATAATTATAATCGAATGTACCAGATTTGTTCGAGTGCGATTTGCGCGCCAGCAGCACGGAGCGATTGTCAATCGGCTGTGCGACCAGGTCCTCGCGCACTTTTTTTACATCATAAATAACCTGATCAACCAGATTAAACTGGTACTGTGCCACCGGGTAGCGCCAGTTTTTCAGCACGTCTTTCAATTCTACCGAAATCAGTTTGTACCGGCTCATAAAGCCGAGATAACTGAAAATGGTACACAAATGCTCCTCCGCTTCTTTGCAAAAAAGTGCGACATTCGACTCGCTCACATTGCCGGCGGCGATTTGACTGCGCAGGCTTTCGAGATATTTTACAGAGTGAAAAAACGGAGAGTCGTCTGTCACGGTTTCTTTCAACTGGCTCAGTTCTTCGACAAAGTAGGGAAGTTGATTTTTGTCCAAAATCGCGCGAAGCGTTCTTACAAAACCTATGAAATCAAATTGCAAATCAGTGCGAGGCGGTCGCAAAAAATAATTGCGAACCAGGTTTTTGTCGGCGACGGAAAGTTCGATGTCGGGCTGCGTGGTTTTTACGCTGAAAAGTTGACCCAGCATGGTAAAAATGGTCAAATCCACCAAAACGAGGTACAACTCCACCAATTGGAAAAGCCGGTTTTGAGAAAAATCGTCGTAGCCGTTTTTATCGTCCGCATCATTCGGGGCAAATAATTTTTGCAAATGTTCGCTCACCGGCAGAGGCAGACTTTTTAAAATGGCAGGAATAACAACCGAAAGCGAACCGCTCCCGCTCGGCAGGGTTTCCAAAAGCGCGGATAATTCCTGGTCGTATGATTTTAAAATTTCCGGTAATTGTTTGAAAAACAATTCGTTAGGCTTAAAACTAAGGTCGTTTTGCTGCACATTGTGTCCCAGCCCCCAGTCATTGATCGGCGGATTTTCCGGGTTTTCAAAAATGCCCCAAACGCCGTTTTCCAGGTCGTCCTGTGAGATACCACGAAAAGATTGGAATTCAATTTTTGCATCCAGGGTTTCAAGTTTTGCTTTGGCCATGTTAAAACTTTCCCGAACGCTTTTGCCCCGCGCCATTTCGCGGTAAAAATCAATTGAAAAATTGGTCGCCTTTTCGTCGTCCACCGGCGCGGAAGTCGCGATGACAGATTTTACGCCGTTCTCCAGCAGCAATTTTACCTGCCCCTGCGTACTGCAACCGTTCAAAAAAAGGCATTGCAATTTTGGCAGCTTGCCGAGCAGTTGGGCAAGGCCCTTTGCCATGGCGGGTTGGTCGCGCATCAGCAACTGGTCGCGCAATGCGTGGCCGCTATAATGCAGCAACGCGATAGAATCGCGCCGGCGACTGAGCAGTTCGATCAATTTTGCAGGTGTGGCGAGTGGTTCAGGATAGATTTCAAACTGAAAATTATCTTTGACGGAAGTCATTATATCAAAAACGGCCGAATATTCTCTTTCGAGCGAGTCAAGCGGTTGGTCGGTGCTGTTGGCAAAAGCGAGAACGATTAAAGGTTTGTTTGACATCGGCGTTATTTAAAAGCGCAACAATTTGGAAATTTTTTTTCTAAAATGAAATAAAATCGGGGCGGCTTCCATCAGACCGCGAAACCGGCAGGTTTGAAATGAAAGTGCAATTGAGCAATAATTTTATTTTAGCGACTCATTTTTAAAAATTTGAAAAATGAAAATCAGCCATATCCACGCGGGTTTTTTAAAACTGGATGGCGGCGCCATGTTCGGCATCGTACCCAAAACCATCTGGAACAAACTTAATCCCTGCGATGAAAAAAACCTTTGTACCTGGGCGATGAATTGCTTGCTTGTAGAATTGGGCGACCGAAAAGTACTGATAGACACAGGCATCGGCGACAAACAAAGTGATAAGTGGAAATCGTTTTTTGAGCCGCACGGGCCTGAAAATCTGATGGACAGCCTTCGCAAAGCCGGAATTCGTCCTGAAGAAATTACAGACGTTTTGCTCACGCACCTGCATTTTGATCACTGCGGCGGCGCAGTTTTGAAAAATGAATCCGGCGATCTGGCGCCAGCATTTCCAAATGCTGTTTATTGGATTGAATCTTCGCATTGGGCTTGGGCAAATGAACCCAACGCCCGCGAGAAAGCCTCTTTTTTAAAAGAAAATTTTATGCCGCTGCTCGATGCCGGTCAGGTCAATTTTTTTAAAATAAATTCTCACGAAGACCTGGATTGGATGCCCGGCATTGCTTTGCGTCCGGTTTTCGGGCACACCGAGGCGATGGTTTTGCCGATCATCAGCGCCGCGTCAGAAACTTTTGTTTACTGCGCTGACCTGATTCCCTCATCACATCACGTCGGGCTGCCTTACGTAATGGCTTACGATGTTCGTCCGCTGATCACGATTGCCGAAAAAGACAAACTATTGGCAGAAGCATTGGAAGGAAACTGGACGCTGATCTTCGAACACGATCCGAAAGTAACAACTGCAAAATTGAGTGCCGATGAATCGGGAAGAATTATTTTGAATGAAAAACCAAACGCGTTTTTGTCAAAGTGAAAGAATTTCAGCCATCCGTAGCAATGTCTTGTCCACGCCTTTGTCCAGCGAAATTGCTTTTTTGAAAGGCGAGAATTTTACCTGATTATTGACGATGCCTATCATAACATTTTTTTCTCCACGCAAAAGTCCTTCCACCGCCTCGAATCCCAGCCGGCTCGCCAGCACCCGGTCAAATGCGGTTGGTGCGCCGCCGCGTTGGAGGTGACCGATGATAGCCACACGTATATCCATTTCAGGCATTACCTGACCCACGCGGTTACTTATTTCTGTTGCGCCGCCCCAGGGATTGCCTTCCGCCACGATAATAAGGCTGAAAAGTTTTTCTCGTT
>CALMIT010000334.1 GCA_937864255.1 uncultured Saprospiraceae bacterium | reverse complement strand
GGTAATTTGAAACGGTGGAGTAAATGAGCAATCATGGTGTGATTTTATTTAGTAAAAAATAAATGAAATCGTTATATGCTGATACAGCCTGAGAAGTCAGGGCTGCATTAACCGGGACACCGGTTTTTCTCAGATTGGAGCTAAAATTTTTAAAGCAGTTAAAAGTACGCTGATTTCGAATTTTTTTTACGTGGCAATGACAGATATTTTTTTTACTATTTTCTAAAGTTGTCCGGGGTTTTTGAATCTTTCCCCGGCAAATTATGCGCGCCGGCTGAGTAAAAAAAGGTGGTTTGCTCTGTTTTGTTTTTCTTTTTACCCGATTTGAAAGGAAAATTCTTTTTTTTATCTTGTCTCGTTTTTTCCTCCCGGCGCGAGCCGTTAAATACTATTTCATCAAAACCCCAAAAACTCATGAAACATCTATTCTTTTTCCTAATCATTTTTCTCTCTTTTTTTCAATTAAAATCGCAGCCGCGCCAATTTGAAATCAGAGGCATCGGCGGCGGCGGTGCACTGTTTTCGCCGGCTGTCAGTCCTTTTGATGCGCAGAAAATCTGGATGGCTTGCGATATGACCGAACTGTTTTTTACCGAAAACGGCGGACTCACCTGGGATTTTTATGATTTCCGCGATTTTGTGTCGCACACCCACAGCCCGTTCAATTTTACTTCCGATCCAAATTTGCTTTACGCGCTGCGCACCAGCTTTCGCGACGGTGTGGTGTCGCCCGCAAAAAGCAACGACGGCGGACAAAGCTGGCAACCGCTGACCAACCCGCAGCCCGACGGCTTGATTTACCTTTTTGCCGATCCGCAACATACGCAAAGGCTGCTGGTGAGCGACTGGAGCCGCCTTTATTTTTCAAACGACGGCGGACAAAGCTGGCAGTCGAGGTACGACGACAACACGGGCAATCTCTACATCGCCGGCGTTTTTTGGGACGGGCAGGATATTTTTGTCGCCACTTATTACGGCTTGCTGGTATCGCACGACGGCGGGCAGTCATTTCAAATTGAAAACATCGGCGGGATGCCCGCGAATGTCAGTTTTGCATCCTTCGCCGGCGCGAAACAGGGCGGGCAAAGGCATTTTTATGCAGTCGCCGCCGACAAAGCCGACCTCTATCCCACCGTACCTTCGTACGATTACACCTATGGCTACGACAATATTTACCGGCTTCAATACGGCGGCGCTTCCGGCTGGCAGGCTGTTGGGAGCGGTTTTGATTCCAATTTGAAATTTTTAAAAGTGGCGGCTTCCGGCACGAGCGCAGACACGATCTACGCCGCCGGCACCGACACAGATAATTCATTTCCAATTGTTTATAAAAGCGCAGACAAGGGTGCGAACTGGTCGGAAATTTTTAAAAATTTTTCTGTTCCCTTTATTTTGGACCCCCATTCTTTTTTCCCCCATAAGTAAACCTCCCGCAGGTTCCATCCGCAAGCACTATCTGGGAACAAGCCTGCGGGAGGTTGGGTGTTTTCGGTTAACGGCCGTTTCAGGCCAAAGAGTAGTCAAATTCGTAATTGTGCTGGCCATTTTCGACGTAAATCGACATCCGGCCAATCAGGCTAGCCAGCTGGCCCGTGCCGGAGTCCGGGACTACTTCCAAAATCAGGCGCTGCCCGTCGGCATCCATCAGGCCGTAGTGCTGCAACACAAACGTGCCCTTCT
>CALMIT010000333.1 GCA_937864255.1 uncultured Saprospiraceae bacterium | reverse complement strand
TGACGCCAATTACGAGGCGGGACTACTGCTGGTCGGCACCGAAATCAAAAGCATCCGTGGCGGCGGCGTCAACCTGAGCGACGCTTATTGCTACTTTAAAGACGGCGAACTTTGGGTCAGAAATATGTACATCGCCGAGTACGATTTCGGCAATCAATTCAACCATGACTCGCGCCGTCCGCGCAAATTGCTGCTGCGCAAAACCGAACTTAACAAGCTGGAAAAAAAGGTAAAAGAGCGTGGTTACACCATAGTGCCATACCGGCTTTACATCAGCGAACGCGGTATGGCGAAACTCGAAATCGCCCTGGCACGTGGTAAAAAATCATTCGACAAGCGCGAGACGATCAAACAAAAAGACCAAAAACGCGAAATGGAACGCATCAAAAAAATCAGGTTTTGATGACTTTTTGAAAAACCGACTTTAAAGATTTTCCATCATGAAAAAAGTACTCCTGGTTTTAGCTTTAGCCGCTTTTTTTCTGAATTGCAAACCCGAAACTGCGCCGGCAGATACCGAAACCAAAGCCGGACTTTCCCCCGACGAGCGTTACGGCGAATTGTTTGCCGCCGTGCAAATGGCGCGTGTTTTCAAGGATTCAAAAACTTTTGCAGACTGCACGCCCAAATTTACCACAGACCGCATTTTAGAAAAATATGCCGCCGAAAAAGACAAGCCAGGCTTTGACTTAAAGCAGTTTGTGGATGAAAATTTTGAACCGCCGAAATCCTTTTCAAGCGGTTTCAAAAGCGATACCGCCCGCACCATCGAAGAACACATCAACGCGCTCTGGTCGGTGCTGACGCGGCAACCCGACGCGACTTCCACCGGCACTTTGATTCCTCTAAAACATCCGTATATCGTGCCCGGCGGCCGTTTTGGCGAGGTATATTACTGGGACAGTTATTTTACCATGCTCGGTTTGCAAGTAGCTGAAAAAGAGGACGTTATTGAAAATATGGTGGAAAATTTTGCCCAACTCCTCGACCAACTCGGCATGATTCCAAACGGCAACCGCACATATTACCTGGGGCGCTCGCAGCCGCCGTTTTTTTCGCTGATGGTGGATTTGCTGGCGCAAATGAAAGGGCAGGAAATTTACGTGAAGTACTTGCCACAACTGGAAAAAGAATACCAATTTTGGATGAACGGCATGGAAAATCTCTCCCCTGAAAACCGCGCCTACCGCCGTGTGGTAAAAACTCAGGACGGCAGTATTTTGAACCGCTACTGGGACGACCGCCCCGGCCCGCGCCCCGAAAGCTACCGCGAAGACGTGGAAACCGCCGAAAAGAGCGACCGCCCGAAAGAAGAAGTCTGGAAAGACCTGCGCGCGGGCGCGGAGAGTGGTTGGGATTACAGCAGCCGCTGGTTGCGCGACGGGAAAGATTTGGGATCGATCCACACGACGGAAATTTTGCCGGTGGACCTGAATTCGCTTTTGTACAACCTGGAAATGACCATCGCAAAAGCGCACGAACTCAATAACGACGCCGAACAAGCTACACTTTTCCGCCAACGGGCGGAACAAAGAGCGGAGGCAATTCTGCGGCTTTTCTGGGATCCGGCAACGGGCGTTTTTTACGATTTTGATTTTGTAAAAAACGAGCGCACGCGCCGCCCCTCGCTCGCCATGATGTACCCGCTTTTTTTCAAAATTGCGCGGGAGGGACAGGCTGACAGCATCGCCAATAATTTGGTGGCGATGCAATTTATGCAGCCCGGCGGCTTGTTGACCACGCCCGTCAATACCGGGCAACAGTGGGACGCTCCCAACGGCTGGGCGCCGCTTCAATGGATGGCGATCAACGGTTTGCGGAATTATGGAAAAGGCGATCTGGCGCAGCAAATCAAAATCCGCTGGATGGACATTAACAAAAAAGTGTATCACAACACCGCGAAAATGGTTGAAAAATACAACGTGGTGGATATGTCTTTGGATGCCGGCGGCGGCGAGTATCCGCTGCAAGACGGCTTCGGCTGGAGCAACGGCGTGATGCTTAGATTAAGCTCAGAAGACCGGCAGGAAATGAAGCAATAATGCCGGCGTTGCAATAAAAATCAGTTGGATTCGATTTCCCGGATGGTAAAAGTGTAGGATTCCATGATCAGGTTGGCGAGTAGTTTTTTGCAGGCGTCTTCCACTTTACCTTTCGCCTCCGCTTCCGTAGCGGCATCGAGCGTCATTTTGATGTGTTTGCCGACGCGCACATCTTCCACGCCGCTGATGTGCAGGTTTTTCATGCTTTTCACTACAGTTTTTCCCTGCGGGTCGAGCAGTTCTTTGTGAGGCATAATGTCAATTTCGGCAAAGAATTTCATGGTTTTTCTTTCGATTTTTTATTTTGAAAAATAAGACCTGCCAATCAAACTCAGCAAAATGTAAGTAAAAATTATCGCCGCCAAAGCCGCTTCTTTTAAAAAAATCAACTCCACGACGGCGAACGCCGCAAAGATAAATTTTATCTCGTTGCCCACCCATCCGAAGGATTTTAATTTCAGGCTGAACATCGGAATTTCGGAAATCAGCAACCAGCAAAGCACGGCAACCAGCAACAAAAGCAGCCAGCCTTGCAAGACAAAATCGTGCAGCGCCGAAGTGTCGTACTCAAAAATCAGCAGGAGACCGAGTGTAAAAATGGTACAGGCCGGCGTGGCAAGCCCGATGAAATTTTCGCTTTGGCGGGTATCGAGGTTAAATTTTGCGAGCCGGAGTCCACTGAATACGCTGACCAGAAAACCCGACGCAGCAGCCAGATGCAGACCGTATTCCGGTCCGCCCGGGAAAGCATTTTTTAATAAAACATAAAAAATGACGCCCGGCGTCACGCCAAACGACACCATGTCCGCCAGCGAATCCAGTTCCTTGCCCAGCGGCGAACTCACTTTCAGAACCCGTGCTACTGCACCGTCGGCAAAGTCGGCCACACTGGCCGCCAGCGTAAAAATGATGCCTTCCTGATAATTTCCGTTCAGGATGCTGACAACGGCGAGACAGCCGAAAAATAAATTTAAAAGCGTGATGACGTTGGGAAGATGGCGCATGAAAATTTTTTCAGCCCTGAAATTCTGAATTTTTCCGAAAAGAAAAAAGAAAACTAGCGGCGGCGGCGCGATACGCGCTGTTCGATGCTGCGTTTGCGCAGTTCGTCATTGATGATGGAGCCGATAAATTCGAGGTAGCCGCGGCTGTTGTAGCGTCTTTTTAATAAATAAGAACCGACGGCAAAAAGGATAAAGGTGATCGGGAAAAAAGCCAGCGTAAAATAAGCCAGCCGCTCCAGTCCGAAAAGCCCGATGGGCAACGATAACAAAATCCAAAGCGGCGAGGAAAATCCGAGGTAAAGTAAAACTTTGTGGAGCTGCTGAAAAGTGGTGTTTGCTTCTTCCCATTTTCCGCGCAGGCGGAGCAGGTCTGCGGTAGAATAAAATTCAGCCCCGATGTCGGCGAGTTGGTCAAACTCGTTGCGCGCACCGGTCTCAATTTGATTGAGAATTTCCTGTATGGACGGCTGTGGCTGTTGCATGCCTACAAAAATAAGGCTTTTCACATTTCAGGCAGAGATTTTTTTTCCGTACCGGAAATAAAAAACCGGGGATGGTATAAATGTCGGAAAAGCTACATTTAATCGGGGCGATAAATGAGTATGTCGCGGTGTTTCGGCTGCCCGTGCCGCACTTTCATTTCGCCGATTTTTTCAAAACCGTCAAGTTGCTCCGCCAAACCCGGGTCGGCGATGTACCAGGCGCCGGGCTGAAAATTTTCAAACTGCCGTTCCAGTTTTTTCATGCGCGCGCGGGTCAGGTAAAACGCGTTGGCGGGCTGGATGTCGCTGTTTTGAAGGAGAAAAAGACTTTTGTTTTTGGAGCTTTCGCCGATTTCGATGGAAGATTTGCGCACCTCGTCGCCCCAATCTTCCCCGTTGCGATCGGGCAGTACAAACCAGTCAAAACCAAGACGAAAAACCAGCAAAAAAAGCATCAGGATTTCCCAGCGGTAATTTTTCAGGCGATAATAAAACCCGGTGCAAAGTGCCGCCGCCAGGAAAATCAATGTCGCTTTCAGTGAACTGTTTTCCACCGCGGCGGCGCGTTCCCAGAAAAAAGGTAGCAGGGAAAGCAGTGTGAGCGCCGTGCAAATCACCAAAAAAAGTATTTCAAGGCTGCTGCGCTGCCAGGTGTTTTTTTCAAAATATTGAAAATGCAAATGCCAGAAAATTCCGAAAATCAGCGGCGGAAACATCAGCAAATAACGGGGGTAAACTTCCACGCTCGCCCAATAAACGCTGATGTTGACGAGAAAAATCAGGGCGCAATAAGTCAGAAATTCATTTTTCAACACCAGCCGGAGGCTTTCCTTTTTAAAAAAATAAATGACCAACACCGACCAGGGCAAAAAATGATACACCATTTCAAACGGAAAAGTGAAAAGGTGAAGCAGCGTAGCCTGCCAGCCGTAATTGACCGCGGTACGTTTTGATGATTCGGTAAAAAGCGTGGAGAAAACCGTTTCGAGCGAATTTTGCTGCTGGTACAAAAAATAATACCCGCCTGTAAGCAGCAAAAAAATCAGCCCGCCCGCCAGGTGTTGCCAGGTGAAAAGTTTTTTAAAATCCTTTTTATAAATGAAAAACGCAGTGAGCGTAAATGCCTGAAAAACCAGCGCCGGCAAGCCTTTCATCAAAAAACCTGCCGCAGTTAGCAAGTACGTCAGTACAAAAAGCCGGAGCAGTCGCCCTTTTTTGTATTCAAAAAAGACCAGCATAAAAAGCGTAAAAACGATCCAGGAAAAGCAAATATCAATCAGCCCCAGCATCGAATCGTAAAAGAAAATCCGCCCGCAGGTTATCAGGGCGAGACTGTTCAAAAAAGCTGCCCGCGTGCCGATTTCTTTTTTAAAAAAATAAAAAACAGTAGCCGCGTAGCCGAGCAAAAAAATAACCGTCGGCAGGCGCGCGATGAACTCGCTGACTGTGCCCGTCAATTCAAAAAACGACAATAAAATCCAGTTATAAAGCGGCGGTTTGTTGTAGTACAAATCGCCGGCGAGCGTCGGGGTGATGTAATTTCCGGAGATTTTCATTTCGAGTGCGACGAGGCTGCGGATGCCTTCGTCGTCAATGAGCGCCAGCAAACCGAGATTGACTAACAGCGCGGGAACCAGCAAAAGCAAGATGAAAAAATAAATGCGCCGCAAGATTTTGTCTTCCGCCGGGTTTTTAAAAAGTTCGTTCATCCGCTGAAAATTCATCCAATCTTAATTACACGCGTTCGATGACGACGGCGTAGCCTTGCCCGACACCGATACACATGGTTACAAGCGCATATTTTTTCTGCTGTTTTTGCAATTCCAAAGCCGCTGTGTACAAAATGCGCGTACCCGACATGCCGAGCGGGTGACCGAGCGCTATCGCGCCGCCGTTTGGATTGATACGCGGGTCGTCGTCGCGAAGTCCCATTTGCCGTGTGCAGGCAAGCACCTGCGCGGCAAACGCCTCGTTGATTTCAATAATATCCATTTGATCCAGCGAAAGTCCCGCGCGACGCAGAGCAATTTCAGAAGCGAAAACGGGACCGATGCCCATGATCCTCGGTTCCACGCCGGCAACGCCGGAAGCGACAATCCTGGCGATTGGCTTCAGATTGTGATTCGTCAGCGCGATTTCGGAGGCGAGCAGCATGGCTGCTGCGCCGTCGTTCAGCCCGGAAGCATTTCCGGCGGTCACTGTGCCGTCTTTTTTAAACGCGGGGCGCAGTTTGGCCAAAATTTCGAGCGTAGTGGAAGGTTTCACAAATTCATCCTGACTTACTACAACGGGTTCGCCTTTTTTTTGCGGAATTTCCACTGGCGCTATTTCCTCTGCAAAACGCCCGGCAGCCTGCGCATTTGAAGCTTTCATTTGCGATTGAAAAGCGAAACTGTCCTGGTCTTCGCGGCTGATTTTATAAAGTTCGGCGAGGTTTTCGGCGGTTTGTCCCATGCTGTCCGTACCGTAAAGTTCCTGCATTTTCGGGTTGATAAAGCGCCAGCCGAAACTCGAATCAAACATCTCGGAATCGCGCCCGAAAGGCTGCGAGGCTTTTGAAATCACCCAAGGACCCCTGGTCATATTTTCGACGCCGCCGGCTATAAAAAGCTCGCCGCTATCTGCCAATATTGCGCGTTGCGCATTGATTACTGCCGACATCCCGCTGGCACAGAGACGATTCACCGTCTCGCCGGGTACTTTCCATGATAGCCCGGCCAGCAAAAGCGCCATACGTGCCACGTTGCGATTGTCTTCACCTGCCTGGTTTGCACAACCCAAAATCACATCGTTAATTACCTCGGAAGGAATTTGGGGATATTTTTTTAAAAGCTGGCGAAGAACGTGCGCGGCGAGGTCGTCTGTACGGACAGTTGCGAGGCTGCCTCCAAAATTTCCAATCGGCGTGCGCACTGCACCGACGATAAAAGCGGCTTTCATAAAAATTGGTTTTAAATGAAAAAGCGGTCGAAGATGCAACATCCCCGACCGCTTTTGAAATATTTTCTTCAAAAATTATTTCAAAGTAACGTCGCCTTTGAAAATTTCAACCAATCCATCGAAGAATTCGATCTCGGCGTAATAAACAAATACGCCCGGGTTGAATTTCTGACCACGCATGGTTCCGTCCCAGCCAAGGTTATCTATGTCGCACGATGCGTCATCAACACAAGGTGGGAAATTGTATGCTTCGTAAACCGTCTCGCCCCATCTGTCGAAGATTTTAAAGGCTCTGATTTTGGTCACGACTTTCGTGTCACCGTAGATTCTGAAAATGTCGTTGATGTTGTCGCCGTTACTTGGTGAGAAAGCGGACGGGATATAAACCGGTCTTACTTTCTTCACGTTGATTTGCGCATTATCATCAGCCGCACAACCGTTCAGGTTTTCGATTCTAACTGTGTAAATCGTCTGTCCGGTTGGTGAAACATAGACTGTCAAACAGTTGACGATGTTAGTCTCGTCACAGTTTGGAACCTGTGTCAGCGGCGACCAATCTACCGATTGGAGCAACTGCGGCGCGTAGTTGGTAATTGCTTCCAACTGAACGCTATCTCCCAAATTCAAAGTGGCGTTGGGATAGTTGTCAAGGTGTACTCTCAATTCTACCGTCATTTCATCAGGTTCGATGATTTCGAAAGTCACTTCATCTTCACAACCATTGCTATCCTGCACCCTGAGTGTATAAGAACCTTCGCTCAGGTTGCTGAAGTAGCTTTGCTGTGAAAAGTTGCTTCCATTCAATGAGTAGAGGAAAGGACCTTCACCGCCATTTACGCCATTGACTGTAATAGAGCCGTCGTTTCTTCCGAAACAGCTTATTTCATT
>CALMIT010000332.1 GCA_937864255.1 uncultured Saprospiraceae bacterium | reverse complement strand
CCCGAAAATCGCCTCACGGCACTTGACGCTCCCGCCCTACAAGCTGTTTCTACCGACAGCCTGCCTCCGTTTCTTTTGGTGGAAACAGATTCCAGCGCCATTTATTATCAAAAAATCAGCCTCGCCTCGCCGACTTGCCTCAAATGCCACGGCAGACCCGGAAAAGAAATTGAAGCAGGCACGCTGACCGCGATTAAGCAGCTTTATCCAAAAGATATAGCCGTGGGTTATGCGCTGAACGACACGCGCGGCGCCTGGAAAATCACTTTCAAAAAATAATTTGTCAGCGCAAACCTTCACTCAGGAGCAAAGTCCAGCCGTCCAGCGCGCCGGCTTTTTTGTCAAAAGAAACCTGATCAATCTGCTTGCCGGCGGCATTGAAAAGTGTAATGGTATCGCCGGAATTATTGAGTTTCACCCTGCCCGAAAGCGTAATCTGAAGCGCCTGACCGGGATTTAAATTACCAGCCAAAACGTCTCGTTTATTGGATTTATCCGCGATAGCCCAATCCGTCAAATCCACCACGTCCGGGGTCACATTCAGCAGCGTTACCAGTTCTTTATTATTATCTGAACCGGGCGGATTCGCCAGTGCGGCGATGATCCTGACGGATTTTTCTTTGGCAACCGGTTTCACCGGAACGGGCGGCACCACCACGGCAGTTGCTCCGTCCGGCAATACAATCAACTCCTCGATCTCTGCATTCAGCGTAAGTGTATCGCCGCTGATTTCAAAAATATCGTGCATGTTGCCCAACTCATAACTCGGCAAAATCAACTGGTCATCGCGTCCCACCGGGTCTGAGCGAAGCCAGGCTTCAAAATGGCTCAGATTCGGATAACCTGCCAAAAAGTAGGCTGTAAGACGACGGAACAATTTTGGAAAAAGTGCCAGTTTTTGTAAATCTGTCAGATTGGAAATCTGACTACCGTTGTCTGCATCGTTCTGCGGCCAAAGTCCTTTGCCTGTTTTTCGGGCAGCTTTTGCCTTTTTTTTGAGCGGCTCTACCAAATCAACGGGCAGCGTGGAATAAAAAGTCGGATACACGAGTCCTTCCTCCAGCAATTTGGCGTTCACGCTGTTTTCAATAAAATCAGCGTCTGCAAATACTTCCGCGCCGTCCACAAATTCTGTATCTCCGGGAAAAACAAAACCGACTACCCTGCCCTGCGACTCAATATCTTTCGAAATGATGTACCCGCGCACCGGATGAAGTTCTGCATTTTCAACTTTGTAAGGAAGATTTGCATAAAATCGCACCTCGCCAAATCCCATTTGACGAATCATAAAATCACGGGCCGCGATAGACCAAAGTTCATTCTGATGAAAATTTTTGTAGTGCGTTTCCAGCGCGTCTATCGCGTCGAAGCGGATACTCACCATCCCACGCGAGTTGAAATTCGGGCCGGGGTTGCCGGGCTTTTGCAGGCTCTCGACCAGCGCCGGATTGTCAGGTTTAAAAGTGATGGTGTCGCCGTCAGGCTCCGGACCGCGGCGGGGGTCGTCGGGGTACCAGATGTGGAATTCCCCCTTGATTAGTTTGTAGGGCATTTTTGGAAAATTAAGCTGTGAATAGTTTCACACAAGGTAGAAATTTGGCGGCATTTGAGAAGGCCGGCGCGGTTTACTTTTTGAGAGATAGCAGGATTTTTACCGTTTCATCCAACATTTCCTCTGTAAAATCAAGGTGCGTAACAAAACGCACGG
>CALMIT010000331.1 GCA_937864255.1 uncultured Saprospiraceae bacterium | reverse complement strand
CCGCCTTTGAGCAAAGTGAAAGAGAGGGACAATTTCGCCCCGACGGCAAAAAAATCGGCTTTTTGAAAAGTGGAAAATTGTGGGAAATGAATCCCGACGGCAGCGACCAGCGCCAGGTTTCCGACATTGATATGAACGGCTTTCATTATGCACCCGACGGCAAGCATTTGCTGTTCACACAGGATGTGAAATACGGTCTGGAAGCCAGTGAAAAATACGCCGACCTGCCCAAAACAGAAGCGAGAGTCATTGACAACCTGATGTACCGCCACTGGGACAGTTGGGACGATTTTAACAACAGCAACATTTTTGTCGTCAATTATGAAAATGGAAAAACTGCCGGCGCACCCAAAAACATCATGAACGAACCTTACGACTCGCCGCTTAATCCTTTCGGCGGCATGGAGCAAATCACCTGGAGCCCGGATAGCAAAACCATCGCTTATACCTGCAAGAAACTGACGGGCAAGGAAGCGGCGGTCAGCACCAATTCTGACATTTACCTGTACAATACCGCGACGGGACAAACCGAAAATCTGACCGAAGAAATGCCGGGCTACGATATGGACCCTGTGTATTCGCCCGACGGTCGCTACCTCGCCTGGACGAGCATGGAACACGCCGGTTTTGAGTCCGACCGCACCCGCCTTTTTATCTATGATTTTCAAACGAAAGAAAAGTGGGAGCTGACAAAAAATCTCGACCGCGAAGCCAATCACCCGCAATGGTCGAAGGACGGCAAAACGATCTATTTTATCACGGGTGAAAAAGCGACTTACCAGATGGGCGCGATGGATATGGCGACCAAAAAATTCAGGTTCGTCACCAGCGGCGTACACAATTACAACGACCTGAAAGTAGCTGACAATCATACGCTTATCGGCGCGCGCACTTCCATGTCTGCCCCGCAGGAATTGTATAAAGTTGACTTAAAAACGGGCGCTCAAACCCAAATCACCCGTATCAACGGCGAGCTGATGTCGCAGATGAAAATGGGCGAGGTGAAAGAGCGCTGGGTCAAAACCACCGACGGCAAAAACATGCTCGTATGGATGATTTATCCGCCTGACTTTGACCCGACGAAAAAATATCCGACCCTGCTTTACTGCCAGGGCGGGCCGCAGAGCCCGATCACCCAGTCATTCTCCTATCGATGGAAC
>CALMIT010000330.1 GCA_937864255.1 uncultured Saprospiraceae bacterium | reverse complement strand
CGGGGTAAGGCAGTATCGTGCCCATGCGCTCGGGTTCTTCATTAGGCACATCGTCGCATATAGTGCCGTCTATATCTATTAAAAAATTTTTGACTCCTTCTAGTAAAATTGGGCTTACAGCTTCACCTTTCTCGTTAAAGGTTTGCTGTAGTGCGTGTTTTTTTTGATTTTCAGACATAAGAGAATTTTTCTTTCTGCCCGTTACTTGCAGCCCGGGCTGTATTTTTAATTTTATAAAAAGCAATGTGGTTTTAAATACCGGTCAGAAATGTCCGTTTTGCATTCTAGTCAAATCCGGTGCAAAAATAGTAAAATCTAAAAGTCAGTTTTACAACATCTAAAAAAGGTCTTGAACAGGATAATAATATTCTCAAAAGCTTTTTCTAAAACGACTTCTTTGTAGTATCCTTGTCACTTTGCAAAAAGCAATTTTGTGAAAGAAAACCAATCAAACTGCTTATTATCATTAAAATCCATGCCATTCGGCGGAGTGCTGGTATTGCTGTTGATTGGTTTTTTTAATTCGCTTTCTGCCCAGTCCGATCTCGCCGACAGTCTTCTTAATATTTTAAAAAAATCCCGCCCTGACACTAACAAAGTGCTCCTGCTCGACGAACTCGGCTGGGAACTCAAAACCGAAAAACCCGACGAAGCGCGCCGCTATCTTGAAGATGCCAGAAAATTGGCAATACAACTCAATTATAAAACCGGCGAAGGAAAAGCATGGAACGATCTCGGCGTACTCGAAGCCATTCACGGCAATCAGGACGCCGCCCTCGCTGCCTATCAAAAAGCCCTGGATATCCGCCTGCAAATCGGCGATAAAAAAGGCGTGGCTTCCATTTACAACAACATCGCCAACATACTGGAGGAAAAAGGCGACTACGAAGAAGCGATGAAAAATTATAAAAAATCGCAGCGCATCCGTGAAGAATTGCTTGACACGGCGCGGGTGGCGCGCCTGCAATACAACATGGGACTGCTCCACGAAAAAATGGGCAACTACCCCGAAGCGCTCGAACTGATTTTGCAGTACCTCATCTTTGCCGAACGCAGCGAAGACCGGGAGGCGCAAGCCTACGGCGCCAACGCGATGGGCAACATTCAATACGAACTCGAGCAACTCGATGAGGCGCTCGACTGGTACAAAAAAGCGCTCGTTATTTTTCGCGAATTGGAAATGGACTGGGAGGTTTCGTCCGTGCTCAACAACATGGCGAACATACAAGGCGACCTCGCCGAGCAAAAAACCGAAGCCGGCGATTTTAAAAACGCGCCCGCGCTTTTTGATTCGGCGATTGTGTTTGAAAAAGAAGTAATTGCCCTGCGCACCCAACTCAACGATGAGGGCGGCCTGGCAGAAGCCTTCAATAACCTCGGGGTGGTGTATAAAGATTTGGGAAGTTTTTTTAAAAAAACCAAACAGGAAAAAAAAGCGCTGGAATATTGGGAACTGGCGCTGGATTATTTTCAAAAAGCGCTGAGCATTCGCGAAAAACTGGACGACAAGCGCGGCATTATTGAAGTATATAACGGCTTTGGCGACGTTTGGCGGCGGCGGGAAGATTACAACAAAGCGCTGGATTACACGCATCGTTATCTCGCGCTCGCCCGGGAAATCGGCGATTCAAAATTTGAACAAAACGCCTATAAAGACCTCTCCAAAGTGTACGCCGAACTGGGCGACTACGAAAAGGCTTATGAATACCGCAAGCAATACGATGAATTGCGCTACCTCCGCCTCGACGAGCAGCGTATCAAAGACGTGGAGCGCCGTCAGGCACTCTACGGCGACCAGCAAAAAGAACTCGAAATAGAACGTCAGCAGCAGCGCAACGCCCTGCTCGACGCCGAACTCAAACGCCAGGAAGCGGAAATCCGGCAGGCGGCTATTTTTAGAAATTCGCTTATCGGCGGCGCGGTTGCCTTACTGCTGCTCGCCGGACTTTTGTACAATCGCAATCGCATCAAAACCAAAGCCAATCAGGCGCTGACCGAAAAAAATGAAATCATAGAAACTGAGCGCCGCCGCTCGGACGAATTGCTCCTAAACATCCTCCCCGAAAAAACCGCACAGGAACTCAAAGAACACGGTAAAGCGCAGGCGCAGCATTACGAATCGGTGACCGTACTGTTCAGCGACTTCAAGTCATTTACTACCATTGCCGAGCGCCTCACGCCGGAACAATTGGTACAG
>CALMIT010000329.1 GCA_937864255.1 uncultured Saprospiraceae bacterium | reverse complement strand
CGGCCGGGTTTTTTGTGATAATTATTCCAAACCCCTGATTAATTGTAACCTTCTTCTCCTTGTGTCTTCCCATCTGAGCCGTGCCCTTCCATCATCCTTGAATCTAGGTCGATCCCGAGCGCCTGCGCCACCGCCATTCCCAGACCGATGTCAGCTCTGAAAAAATGGCACAACTGGCGGTTGATAATCAAATCGCGCTTCGGTCCGCTGATGCCCGACATTGCGCCGGCGATGTTGTTGACCAAATTGATTTTATCCTGCTGACTGAGCACTTTTCTGTAAAAAATACCCGGCTGCGTGTAATGGTCAGTCAGCCACCATCGAATCCAGTGGGAAAGCAGGCTCCTTAGTCGTCTCGTCCGTGTAAATATCGTCGAAACTATTCGGGAAATAATTCGGGTCGCTGCCGCCGTTGTCGTCCACCCGCATCTGCCCGTCGCGTTGATAATTGGCTACTATATATGGGCAACGATTCACGGGAATTTGTTCATAATTCGCACCCAGACGATAACGATGTGCATCGGGATATGACAAAAGCCGCCCTTGCAACATTTTATCCGGCGAATAACCGATGCCGTCCACTACGTGCGCCGGAGCGAAGGCAGACTGCTCGACCTCGGCAAAATAGTTTTTCGGCACTTCGTTCAGTTCCATCACGCCAACGTCAATCAGCGGAAACTCGCCGTGCGGCCACACCTTGGTGAGATCAAAAGGATTGAAATTCCAATTTTTCGCCTGTTCCTCGGTCATGATCTGCACTTTCAAATTCCATTTTGGAAAATCCTTTTTGTCAATCGCCTCCACCAAATCGCGTTGCGCCCAATCCATATCTTTGGATTTCATTTCGGCGGCTTCGGCGTCGGTGAAGTTTTTGATACCCTGCGCCGTTTTAAAATGAAATTTCACATAAAAGCGCTCATTGTCGGCATTGATAAATGAGAAGGTGTGGCTGCTGTAGCCGTTCATGTGGCGGTAGCTGTACGGCGTGCCGCGGTCGCTCATCAAAAACATCACCTGGTGCAGGCTTTCCGGGTTCAGTGACCAGAAATCCCACATCATAGTCGGACTTTTACAATTATTGCGCGGATCGCGTTTTTGGGTATGAATGAAGTCGCCGAATTTTTTCGGGTCTTTGATGAAGAAAATCGGCGTGTTGTTGCCGACCAAATCCCAATTGCCGTCTTCGGTATAAAATTTCACGGCAAAGCCACGCGGGTCGCGTTCGGTATCGGCGCTGCCTTTTTCGCCACCCACGGTCGAAAAGCGCACAAATACGCGGGTCTGTTTGCC
>CALMIT010000328.1 GCA_937864255.1 uncultured Saprospiraceae bacterium | reverse complement strand
GATGGGCATCCTTTTTTGAAAACTCGGGCGGCTTTGGGTTCAGGGTATGAACGATCAGGTTTAAATCAAAACAAAAATAAACGAATTAGCCACAGAGCGACTTAGACCATTTTCGACGCCCTGTTTTTAAAAGGAATTTGCAATACAGAGGACAGTTGCCAACCCGTGATTCAAACCTGCAGTTTTTACAAAAGCCATCCTATCCCAAAAATTCGCCGTTAATCACACAAAATTCCGGTTTGCCGCTTGCGAAAAATATTTTTGAGAACTCTTGTAAGAATTACCAAATCAAAATCACCCGTTTATGAAACCAGTTACTTACTTCCTTAACCTTCTCCTCCTGCTTTGTGGAGGATTTACCGTAACGACCGCTCAAAGTTTTGTACTTACGACACCCGACATCAGCCCTAAAAGCGCTGTTTTCCAGACCATTGGCGTTACCGAAGTTTCCGTCAGCTACAATCGCCCTTCCGTAAAAGGCAGAAAAATCTGGGGCGAGCTCGTGCCTTATCAGGCTATCTGGCGTGCCGGCGCCAACGGCAACACGACGATTCAATTCAGCGACAATGTGAAAATTGAGGGAAAAGAACTTCCGGCGGGCAAATACGGCTTTCATGTTTTGCCGATGGAAAGTAAAACTGTCCTGATTTTTTCGAAAAATGCAGACGACTGGGGAAACAGCAATTACTCGGAAAATGCAGACGCTCTTCGCGTGGAAATTCAACCCGCCGAAGCTGACAAATTTTATGAACACCTCCCTTTCACTTTTGATGATTTAAAAAACAACTCCGCCACTTGTGCCCTGCAATGGGAGCGCAAAAAATTTCCATTCAAAATTGAAACTGACGTACACCAGGCAGTATTGGCAAAAATGAGATCAGAGCTTCAAGCCAAACCCGGATTTACCTGGCTCGGCTGGCACGAAGCCGCCAAATACTGTCTAACCAACAAAGTAAACCTGGAAGAAGGGTTGGGCTGGGCTTCGAGGTCTGTGTTCATCAATCCTAATAATTTCAACCTGATCACAAAAGCCGAATTGGTAGGTGAAATAAAAGAGCCGGGCGATGAGACAAAGAAAAAAGAAGCCACCCTCGCCGCTCTGGACAGCGACCTTGCAGCAATAAATTGTACCTGGAAAGAATACGATGCCGCTGCGAAATATGCCCTCAAACTTAAAAACCACACCCGCGCCAGCGACTGGTCGTCGAAAGCAATTGCTCAAAGTTCGAATATGACGACACTGATGACCAAAGTGCAGATTTTGGAAGAAACGGGCAAAGAAAAAGAAGCTCAAAAACTCCGGCAGGAAGCAATCCGGGTTGCCACCAATACAGAATTGAATAATTATGGCTACCAGCTATTGTACGGCGGAAAGGAAAAGGAGTCGCTGGAAATTTTTGAAGCCAACACTCAAAGACACCCTGCCGATCCAAATGTTTGGGACAGTCTTGGAGAAGCATATTATACGAACAATATGAAAGATAAATCAGTAGCCGCTTTTAAAAAATCACTTTCGCTGAATCCGCCGGATAATGTGAAAGCGAATACCATGAATTTTTTGCGGCTGATGAATGTAAAAATTGAGGAAGAAAACCGCCCATAAATTCGGTGTGAAGTATCAACATGAGTGAGCGTTTTTTATAAAAGAAGCGGTCGCCCATAATGGACGACCGCACTCTTTCCAAAGGAAAGAAATCACCCGAATTAGATGGGACAAAAATAAGCGGCCTTTTGTAAATGGGCTATTATTTTCAGCAAAATTTTACACGAAGTTGATAAACTTGCGTGTTATTTTTGTTTTTACACGATTTCACCCTCCAAATCATATTCCTGCGCGTTTGTGATACGCACATTTGCAAAATCTCCGATACGTGCATAGTTGTTTTTTGCGGAAATGATTACTTCATTATCCACTTCAGGCGAGTCTGATTCGGTGCGGCCGTAAAAAAATTCCTGCTCTTTTCGGTCGAAAAGAACTTTTTGTACCGTGCCGATTTTTGAGAGGTTTTTTTCAAAAGAAATTTCCTGCTGAATTTCCATGAGCTGGCTTGCCCTTTCGCTTTTAACTTTCGCCGAAACGTTATTTTTCAATTCAAAAGCCCGCGTGTTTTCTTCGTGCGAATACTGAAAAACGCCTACCCTGTCAAATTTCATTTCCTCCGTGAAGCTGCATAACTCTTCAAAATGCTTGTTTGTTTCACCGGGAAAACCGACTAAAAAAGTTGTACGAATAGCAATTTCGGGTACTTTTTTCCGTGCAAAATCTATCAAATCCCGCGTCTCTTTTTG
>CALMIT010000327.1 GCA_937864255.1 uncultured Saprospiraceae bacterium | reverse complement strand
CCTTTCAACCGAGCCTGATGTGCATTTTTATAATCGCCAAATCGGACTGACCGGAAGGTATTTTTTCAATTAAGCCAAACATTTATTTGACTGGCAAAAAACCGAATTCGTATTTTGGCGAAAAAAAATTATGCTCGCCTGTCAAAGAGATAAATTTTTCATACCCGAAGACGTGGCTTACCTCAACTGCGGCTACATGGCGCCTAATATGAAAAGCGTGGAAACCGCAGGTATCGAGGGCATCAGACGCAAAAATCTTCCTTTTGAAATTACAAAAGATGAATTTTTCGAGCCACTGTCAAAAGTCAAATCGCTATTCGCAAAAATCATTCACCTGAACGATCCCGAACGGGTGGCTATCATTCCGTCAGTCTCATACGGTATCGCCTCGGTTGCCCGCAACATCAAACCCAAATTATACGGTAATATCGTCGTTGCTGCCGAGCAATTTCCGAGCAATTATTACGCCTGGAAAAGATTTGCCGACACTTATGATTTGCAAATGAGGCAGGTTCGTCCTTCGGAAGGTCCGAACAGAGGTCAGAACTGGAATGAAGCGATATTGGAAAATATTGATAGTCAGACCGTTTTGGTAGCTATCGGCAATATTCACTGGGCTGACGGCACAAAATTCGACCTCTCGGCATTGCGGGAAAAAACCCGCCAATGCGGCGCGCTGTTAATACTGGACGGTACTCAGTCCGTCGGCGCCATGCCTTTCAACATCAACGACGTGCAGCCCGATGCGCTCATTTGCGCAAGCTACAAATGGCTGCTCGGCCCTTACTCTATCGGGCTTGCCTATTTTAGCGAGGCTTTCGATTCGGGCATTCCGATTGAAGAAAATTGGATAAATCGGCAGGGCAGCGATAATTTTCAGGGACTCGTCAATTATGAAGATCGTTACCTGCCCAAGGCCCGCCGCTATTCTGTAGGAGAAGCCAGCAATTTTGTGCTGCTGCCGATGCTCGGGGCTGCGATGGAACAAATACTTGAATGGCAACCCGAAAATATACAAGCTTACGCAAAAAATCTGTCCACTCCGTACATCGCCCAGCTACAAGAAATGGGCGCTTCCGTGGAAGAAACACAATACCGCAGCCATCATTTGTTTGGCGTGAGATTAGGTGAAAATTTTGACCTCGAACTTTTGCAAAATCAGTTTCAAAAAGAAAAAGTTTACGTTTCCTTCCGGGGAAATTCGGTGAGAATTTCTGTCAATGTTTTCAATCACGAACGCGATATGGAGCAGTTGATAGCATGTTTTGAAAAAGCTAAAATGGCGAGGGCGTATTAAAAACATTTCCCGCCCAGCAGTTTTTTCTGAGCGGGAAATGTTCCTTTTTAATGCTTTACAAGTTTTTCCGTCGCAAAACTGCGCCCGTCGGCGTTTCCGATTTTCAAAAAATAAACGCCGGCCGGGAGTTCATTCAGGCTCATTTCTTTTTCAAAACTACCCGAACGGATTTCCAGCATTTCCGACTTCAAAGTCTGCCCGAGCAGCGAATGGAGCGAGAGTACCAACTTTCCGCGTTCGGCATTTTTCAAAAAGCCGTTTACCTGCACCAAATCCGACGCCGGATTTGGAAAAGCCGCCCACTGCAAATCGGGAGCAGAAAATTCCTGCACAGATACCGCCTGAAATTTACCATTCGCAAAAGCATAATCGCCCAGCCGCATATTTTGTATCCTGATAAAACCTTTTTTATCAATCGGGCTTAAAATATCTTTCCGGTAATTCGGGTATTCAACCCAGGGCGCGCCGGGCTTTTCGCGGTATATCAAAATCAATGAATCTTCTGTGTTTTGGAGCAAGTCTTCGTCAATAAATCCGCTCGTTTGCGTGCCGTCGTAAGTGAGTTGCACCGTGCCGTCGTAGCCCTCCGGCAGCTTACCTTTTACAGACCAATAATGATTTTCTGAAAAGCGAACATTCGTCGGATTCTGAGCGGGAGCAAGTTTGTCAGGCGCCGTCCAGTGGTGCTCGACGTGGATGAACGCAGTGTCCGAAATTGCATTGGTAGTCAGCTGAAAACTGGTGTTTCTGAAATTTGAAATGCCCCGGGAAGCAATAAATTTGGTATCATTAAATTGGGCGATATTCATTTCCTGTTTTGTGTTT
>CALMIT010000326.1 GCA_937864255.1 uncultured Saprospiraceae bacterium | reverse complement strand
GCCGGCTTGACCGCGACACCACGGGGCTGCTGCTTCTCACCAACGACGGCGAACTGGCCCAGTCGCTCTCTCACCCCAGCAAAAAAATAAAAAAAGTGTATCAGGTCGTGTTGGATAAACCGCTCACCAAAAATCACCTGATGGACATAGGCAAAGGCGTGGAACTGGAAGACGGCGTGGCGATGGTGGACAACATCGGCTTCATGGAAGAAAAGTCAAAAAATGAAGTGCTGATAGAAATACACATTGGCAAAAACCGCATCGTGCGCCGCATATTCGAACACCTGGGCTATAAAGTAGAAAAACTGGATCGCACGCATTACGCCGGACTTACCAAAAAAGACCTGCCGCGCGGCCGCTTCCGCTTTCTCACCGAGCGCGAAGTCATTATGCTCAAACATTTTAACAAAGGCTGACATTTTCGTAAAGTGCTTTAAACTCTGAAACAAGCCGCCGGACTCGCGCCGGCCGGTATTGCCCGCCGCTTTTGGCATAATTTTTTCAATACAGATATTAAATTAATTTTTAATAAATACCGGCATTTCTGTTTGCCCAAAGTGTATTGAATTTTTAAAAACAAGAGTGCCAAAAACAAAAACTCCATGAAAATGAGTACCCTCCACCGCTCTTTTCGTCTCGGCATTTTGCTGTGTTTTCTTTTCCCTGTTTTTCAGGCGCAGTCTCAGTCACTCGCGGTCAACGACCTGAAGGGAGGCGACGAAGACCTGCTCATCGTAGCCAAGCATCAAAAAAGAATGCCCGCAGGTTATGACGGTTTTGTGGTGGAAGTGGCAAGTTCTGATTTGCCGCTCAAAAGCAGCGATCCCGTTTTTAAAAAATTTGGCAACATTTATTACCACAAGCTGCGTGAGGGAGGTTATTCTTACGTGATTATGACCAATTTTTCGGACATAAAAATTGCGCGTAATTTTTGCACCGACGTAGTCGCTCCGAAGGTTCCCGGTGCAAAATTGATTGAATACAAAAAGGGTGTTCGTTTTATAAAATAGTATTCTTTTTTTGAGATCAATGACGACGGTGTGCCTGTTTGCCGCTGATGGCAAAACAGGCTTTTTGTTTTTTAAAAAAGGCGGATTATTTAGTTTTGCCGGATGCTTTTACCTGCCGATTTTTTGGATCAAATGCGCACTTTGCTGGCGACGGAATTTTCCGATTTTATCAATCATTTGGAAAAAGAAGCGCCTGTAAGCCTGCATCTTCACCCTTTCAAAAAATATACTCCCGATCTGCCCGCCACTCCCGTACTCTGGCAGCCGCTCACCGGAAGATACCTGGAGCAGCGCTCGGTTTTTACACTTGACCCGGCTTTTCATGGCGGCGCTTATTATGTGCAGGAGGCTTCTTCGATGTTTGTGGCGGCGGCGGTGCGGCAGACACTTGACCTTTCCAAAAATTTGCGGGTATTGGATTTGTGTGCGGCCCCGGGCGGTAAAAGTACTTTGATAGCCGGACTGCTGAATGAAAAATCCTGGATTTTGTCCAACGAGGTGATACAAAGCCGTTACCAGGTTTTAAAAGAAAATCTGGTAAAATGGGGACTTCCGAATATGCTCGCTTCCAATCACGACCCGGAAGATTTTGCGCCTTTACGTGCATTTTTTGATTTGGTGTTGGTGGATGCACCCTGCTCGGGCGAGGGGCTTTTTCGAAAAGATGCACAGGCCGCCGGCGAATGGTCGAAGGAAAATGTGCAACTCTGCGCCGGCAGGCAAAAACGTATTTTGGCGGCGGCGGTTCCGCTGCTGAAGCTGGGCGGCGTTTTGCTGTACGCAACCTGCACTTTTAATGATTTTGAAAACGGAGAAAATTGTACCTGGCTTTTACAAAACTTTGATTTGGAGGAAGTTGTGCTGAATTTTAATGCAGACTGGGGCATCGTTCGGAAAAAACACGGTTTGCAATTTTACCCGCATAAAGTGCGGGGCGAGGGTTTTTTTATTGCTGCTTTCCGCAAAAAAGCGGGTGCTTCCGCGCCGGAATTTTCCAAAAGAAAAAGCAACGGTTTTTTAAAAATGACTCCGTTGGGGAAAAAAGAAAACGAGTGGATGAGCGGCTGGTTTGAAGTGCCGGATGCTTTTGAATTTTACCGGACGACAGAAGGGCAGGTGCGCGCACTTCCGGGAGCGATTTTGACAGATTTGTTATTACTCGACGGCGTTTTGAAAAGAAAACAATTTGGGGTGGAAGCCGGAGAGTTTAAGGGTGATTCTTTTATTCCGGCGCACGAACTGGCGCTGAGTACGATTATTAAAAAAGACTTGCCGGCGATTGATTTGAATAAAGAGCAGGCGCTGGTTTTTTTAAAAAAAGAAATTCCTCAATTGCCCGCCGGACGCCCGCAAGGCTGGGCGCTGGCGCGATATAAAGGACTAAATTTGGGTTGGTTAAAAATATTGCCCAACCGTGCGAACAACTACCTCCCGGCGTCGTGGCGCATAAGAATGCAATTGCCAAAATAAAAACGGGGGACAGATTTTACTTTCTGTCTCCCGTTTTTGCTTGCCAGGGTTTTTTACCGGAGCAGCGTGACGTCGCCTTTCAATACGCTCGTACTTTCATTCGAGGTTCGTATTTTGATGACGTAAATATAAACATCCGATGGCGCGGGATCTCCGTTGTGCGTACCATCCCAGCCGAGTGTCGGGTTTGTATTTTCATATACTACCTGTCCCCATCGGTTGTACACTTTAAAATCTTCAATATCGCCGGGTTGAATATTCCCTTCTTCCGATTCGTTGGGTATTACAATGTTGAATCTGTCGTTCGTCATGTCGTTGTTCGGTGAAAACACATTCGGCACCCGGACAGGTTTTATGATTCGCACGAAAGTATCCCGGCCACAGCCATTCGGGTCAACCACGACAGCTTGTAAAGCGATAGTTTCTTTTATGACCCTGGTTACAACAGGCTGTAGAATGTTGGTCATAATATCTATACTGTCAGTTTCACTCCAAGTGATATTGAAACTTGCAACAGACTGCGGCAGCGAGGGTAGTACCCCCTTTTGTGGCCCCCCGCCGTACGGCGCCAGCACATAAAGCGTGTCGCCATTAACGTTCGGAGCCTGATTAACGACAATGGTAAATGTACCGGTTCCTTCGCAGCCCGAAGTGTCTGTTATGCTGACCGTATAAGTAGTTGTTGACAAAGGACTTACCTCTATTATAGCTTCATTGGAATTAAGTCCAAGCCAGCTGATAGTCCAGCTATCTTCCGGGTTGGAGATGCTCAGCACAACAGAGTCGCCTGTACAGATGTTATCGTCACCGGTGATGATAATCTCTAACTGTGGTGATACGGTTATCGTCTGTTCAATAGTATCGGTGCAATTCGCCACTGTATTCCGGGCAATTAACCGGACTTCATAATTGCCTGCGGAGCTGTAAACGTGCGAGGGATTTTCTAAATTGGACGTAGCGCTACCGTCGCCAAAATCCCAGGTAAAACTGTTAGCACCGATGGAGTTGTTTTCAAAATCTACATTTAACTGATTACACGCGGTAACGGCAGCAAAATCGGCAGTTACTTCTATAACTTCCACTGTTTTTGTTGCAGTATTTTGACAACTTGGCTCCTGGCCGGTAAGCGCTAAAATGAGTTCAAAAGTACCTGCTCTGTCGTAGGTGTGCGTCACCGGGTTCTCATCTTCAATTCCTGCTCCGTCGCCAAAATCCCAACGGAAGGATGAAACGTCCGCGGTATCCTTCAGTGTAGCAGTCACCGGGTCTCCTACGCAGATAATGTCATTGCTCAAATCAAAATCGCCTTCAGGAGCTACGACTGTAAAACTACGACTGGTGGTATCACTACAGCCAAAAGTGGTTGCTACTATTAGCGTTACTGTATAAGTACCCTTTGGATAAGTTGCTGTTGCCGGATTTTGCGAGTTTGTTTGGTTATTTCCAAAATCCCAGAAGAATCCCAAACCCTGTGAAGTCGGATCATTTGAATTATCAGAGAATAATATCTGACGTTCAGGATTGCCACAAATTATGGGAAGTCCGTCCACATCCGTTGTAAAGTTTGCCGTAGGATAATCCTGAACATTGACATTGACGGAAGTAGTGCCGCTACATCCGGTTGCTTCTTCTTCAAAAAGTAAGTTTACAGGATAAGTACCGGCGTTGTTGTATTGTATGGTGTCACTTTGTTGCTGGCTGTTTTGCCCGTTTCCAAAATTCCAGGTATAAAGCAACCGCGAACCTTCTTCTGTAAAATCAGTGGCGACAAAGATCACCTCCTCTCCCACGCATATATTAGGTACAAGCGGATTAGTAATTATTTGGCTGAAAGGCGTATAAACTTCTATGCGGACATTTATGCTGTCAGTACATTCAAAAATATCTCTTACCAAAAGCCGTACATTAAAGAAATCTTGCCCGCCTGGTGGCGGAGTGGTATAGGTATGCGAAGGATTTCGGTCTTCCGAAGTACTTCCATCGCCAAACATCCATTCCCAGTCCACAAGCGTAGTATCGCCGGTGCTAAAGTCTGTAAAGTTTATCTGAGCAGGTGTACAAATTCTGATATCATCAGCCTGAAATGCAGCCGTTGCTTTAAATACCGTTGTGGTATCGCTGATGGTATCGCGACATCCGTTAATGTCTTCCACAATGAGGGTGACGGATTGTGTGTCGCGCCCCTGGAACGCGTATTCTATGGAAGCCTCCTGCGTAGTGATAGGGCGGTTATCTGTAAAAAACCAGGTGTAGCCTTTCCAGCAGGTAGCGTTTACGCCTTCGGATTGCGAGGCATCCAGCATGAAAGGTGTTCCCTGGCAGTAAGTATCTGCCAATTCGAATTTTGCTTCTATATCGCGGATATAAATACCCACGGTGTCGCGTGATTCGGGACATCCCGACAGGTCGTTGCCGGCTACGAGCACGACTTCATAATTTCCGATGGCCGCATAAGTATGTACCGGAGATGCAACCATACTCGAATCGCCGTCGCCGAAGTACCATTTTATAGTTGTCGCTTCATAGCTGGAGTCAGCAAACATTACGTTGAACGGGTCGTCGCATTCTATTTTATAATCAATTTTAGCAATCGGCCCATTCACGGTTATCAGGTCGTCTTTTACAATTTCAGATTTACAACCATTATAAAGCACTTCAAGCGTCACGTCCATGACGCCGGTTTCGGTATTGAATACCCAAAATGGATTCGGTTCATTAAAACAGTGTGATAGGCGGCCGTTATCAGCGAGGTAATGCCAGGCATCTACCCTTGGGTCATTTGTCAGATCAGTAAAAAATACCGTGTCGCCAGGACAAATCGTAGTTTTATCTACTGCAAAATCCGGGCTGAGCAATTCTCCTACTTCTATAATGATGGCGTAAGAAGTATCGGTACAACCTGCTTCGTTTTCGATAACGAGGCGTACAGGGTAGTCTCCTGCCTGGGTAAAAGTATGTTGTATGGGGTCATTATTTGTGAATGTCTCGCTGGAACCGTCGCCAAACAGGTAAGTCCACCTTACAATATTTTCAAATGAAGTGCTGAGGTCTGAAAATTCAACAGTAAGCGGCGCGCATCCCATCGTGGTGTCGGGTATAAAAAGTGCATTCGGCAAAATAATGGTGTCGGCTTGCCCTAAAAATCCTTTGCAACCCCGCGCATTGAATATTTCGAGGTAGGTAGAGTCTATGATCAGTCCGGTGCGTCCGTAAGTCGTTGTGTCCGGGCTGACAAATGTGCGGGTAGGCATTTGTTCGTTAGAAGTAGAGCCATCGCCAAACCGCCAGTTGAAGCTGACGCCTTCGGAGGAGTTCGGCGTATAAGTCAGGTCCACAGGCTCGAAGCAAATATCTGTTGGAGCCGTCACAAAAGAAGCATCCACGGCATCTATGTATATCTGTATCGTAGTATCGCTTGAGCACATTCCAGATGGGTCAGTCACACGCAGAAATATATCATAAGTTCCTTCAAAGAAAAAAATCACG
>CALMIT010000325.1 GCA_937864255.1 uncultured Saprospiraceae bacterium | reverse complement strand
GGTCGGCTCTTTTCAGGCAAATTCGGGTGGCACCATCCAGACTACCGACGGCGCAAAACTGGTATTTCCTGCCGGCGCGATTGCCACTTCCGGCGGCGCGCTTTATTCGGGCGCGGTTTCGGTAGCTGCCAAATGGCTCAATCCTGCTTCCGACGATATTTATGAACAAATGCCCGGCGATTTGCGCGGGATAAACCTGAGCAACCAGGAGCAGGTACTCGCCTCTTACGGAATGCTGGCGGTGGAATTGTACGCGGGTAATGGTGAAAAACTGCAAATAGCCGACGGCAAAGAAGTAGAAATTTCCATGCCTGTGCCGGCTTCGGTTATCAGCGCAGCGCCTGCATCCATTCCGCTCTGGCATTTTGACGAGGCAGAAGGATTTTGGCGGGAAGAAGGTTCTGCCAGGCTGGAAGGCGGTCGTTATGTGGGCAAAGTGAAGCACTTTTCTTTCTGGAACTGCGACGCACCGTTTCCAGTGGTTAACCTTCGCGGAACCTTGAAAACTTCCACAGGCGATCCGATAGCGCATACCGGCGTTTATATCACATTTGTAGCAAGCGGGACACGTGGTTACGGCTACACAAATGAAGACGGCGTTTTTGAAGGTAAAGTCCCAAAAAATGAGGCACTGAGAGTTTCGATAACCGATCCTTGTGGCAATATTATTTTCAGCCAGGACATTGGGCCGTACAGCGATGATGTAGTCTTGCCGGATCTAATCATAGATATTACACTGCTTGGAAACTATTTTAAAAATGTGAGCGGACGACTTTTGGATTGTAACGATGACCCCGTTGCCAATGGTTATGTTCGCTTGGAAGGAGGAGCAAATTGGCGAGCAATTCCTGTTGAGTCGGATGGCAGTTTTGAGGCAAACGTTTTGGTTTGCCAGACTGCAACTGATATTACTGTGACTGGTTTTGATTTGGACAATTTAAAACAAAGCCCGCCAAACACCTTTTCTATTACGGACACTGACATTGATTTAGGCGATCTGAGAGCTTGTGATGATTTGGATGTATATATGATATACTATTTGGATGGCGTAAAATCAGTATGCCCTCTGGCAGATTTTTATTCTACAGGCAGCGGCTCTTATATTTTTTCCGGTTACTCGGATAGTCTGGCGATCACGAATCCTGGCTCTATTTACTTTTCCGGAAATCTTACTGCGCCAACTACTTTTATCCCAACTGTTTTGAATGTTTCGAAAAGTGATTTTTCTCAAACATTCTATGATGTTACGTCGCCTGAATTGCGCGTGAATGTCACTGTTACCCAGTTAGCGAATAACATAGGAGAATACACGGTAGGTACTTTTACCGGCGATTTCGATTATTACGATCAGCAAACCATGCAAACCGAGAATCACACGCTGACCGGAAGTTTCCGTTTAAAAAGGATTCGATGATAATGATAAATTAAAAATCAGAACAGAAAGTGTCGTTGAAGTCGGACAAAAGCAATTTTGTCCGACTTCGTTTTTTAATAAAAATGGCAGGCAAAGTGGAAAATTGCAGCTTTTTGTTACATTGTAATTCAAATTTCGATTTTATGAAAAAGCTGATTTTCTTTTTTGCGATAAGCACTTTCCTGATAGCCTGTGGAGACGAGACTCCACGCCAGGAAACCACCCAAACTGCCGCCGACAGCTTGCAGACTGAAGTCGCCGCCGAACCGGCAAAGCCGCCCTGTACCATCGAAGCCAATATTTTACCGGGCAATGAACGCTGGCTCCGCGAAGCCGGCGTGGTCGTCTGCGTGCTGGCGGATTCTACGACAAGGGACGCCGATTTGGGCGACAGCCACCGTATTTTGGAGGTATTGAGTACCGACAGTTGCCGTAGCATTTTCCGGCAGACGCTTCCTGTGGACCGCAGCCCGGATTTCCACTATCAAATCGCGAATATTTTGTACAATAAAGTCACCCAAATCGTGGCGCTGAAAAGCTTTGGTCAGGTACACTGCTACGACCTCCGCGATAATAAAATGCTGCCCGTTTTGAAGCCTGCTTTTGCGACCAGGCGCGCGGCGGCGGATGCGCAATCCGGCATGATCCAACGCCTCGAAGTGTGGGAAAACTACCTGATTGGTTATGCGCAGGATTACGGCACTTTCATTTTTGATTTGGAAGACCGGCATAAGTCTAAGGCTGTTTTGCCGGTGGCTGAGTTTAAAAAAGATGACGATACTTATAACTCGCTGTTTTTGCTTAATTCGCACAATGGCGCGGCCGAACAGCAAGCGATTATGCCCCGGTACGATGCCGAAAATGACAAATTTATTTTACAGCCCGTTTTTCAGTCGCTCACGCCCGTCAACGCAGATTTGCCGAAAGGCGCAAAAAATAACCGCTACGTGATTTTGAGAAAGGAAGAAAACAAAATCGCCGTCGCCATTGATATGCAAAATCAGGCGGAGGCGCCTTTGCCGGAGGATGTTGCTGCGAAAAACACGAAAGAAATTTTGAAATGGCTGGCAGCGTCGCGCTAAAACAAAACGGGCGAAAAGATCATCTTTTCGCCCGTTTTGTTTCTTTAGATGTGGTAAA
>CALMIT010000324.1 GCA_937864255.1 uncultured Saprospiraceae bacterium | reverse complement strand
GCCTCGGGGTGATATTGCACAGAAAAAGCTTTTTTCTGTCGGATTCGAATGCCTTCAATGGTGCCGTCGTTGAGGTTCACATGCGTCACTTCTACTTTATCTTTCGCCTGTTTTATAGCTTCCGGGCTGACGCCAAAACCGTGATTCTGGCTGGTAATTTCAGATCTGCCGGTGACAAGATTCATCACAGGATGGTTGATGCCGCGGTGTCCGTTGTGCATTTTATAAGTAGGAATATCCACTGCTCTGGCAAGTAATTGGTGCCCGAGACAAATACCAAAAAGCGGTTTGTTTTCTTTTAAAATTGCTTTTGCCGTATCAACGGCATAATCCATCGCCGCCGGATCGCCGGGACCATTGGAAAGAAAATATCCGTCGGGCTGCCAGCTTTTTAATTCTTCAAAAGTTGTCTTTGCCGGAAATACTTTCAGATAACAGCCGCGCGCTGCGAGACAACGGAGGATATTTCTTTTCACCCCAAAATCCAGAACTGCCACTTTAAGATCTGCCGCCGGATCGCCATAATGATAAGCCTGTTGCGTGCTGACCTGCGATGCAAGTTCCAATCCCGACATATCAGGTACTTCTTTCAGTTTATTTTTTAAAATAGAAATGTCTGTCGTTTCGGAAGAAATGATGGCATTCATGGCGCCTTTGTGGCGAATGTGCCTGACAATAGCACGGGTGTCCACATTTGAAATACCCACCAGGTTTTCTCTTTCAAAATATTCCTGGATACTTTGATCGGCAAGCGGGCGGTGGTGTTGCCAGGTAAAATTTTTGCAAACCAAGCCGGCTATTTTTATCGCTTCCGATTCTGTTTCCGTGTTTTTTGTGCCGTAATTGCCGATGTGAGCATTGGTGGCGACGAGAATTTGCCCGAAATAAGATGGGTCGGTAAAAATTTCCTGATAACCGGTCATGCCTGTATTAAAGCAAATTTCTCCGGTAGCGGTACCTATTTTTCCCGCAGATTTTCCATAAAAAACAGTTCCGTCTTCGAGGAGCAATACGGCAGGTACAGGCTGATAATCTGTCATTGAAACTTCGTTTTTGGTACGATTCGGAGCAAAGATATAAACACCGAACCAAATGACATTTAATCACGCCTTATGATTTAATGAAAAAATAAAATGAAAAGATTGGCGAATCGCTCCAGTATTGGTTTATTCGCCTGATTTTATAATTATTTATTTTTTTCCGGCCGCGGTCGTAATGCCGGAAAATTGAAATTATGAATAAATGGATTTTTCCCTTTTGGTAATGTGGACGGGATTCATTCTTGCTTCTTACTCCGTAGTCGGCAATGACGTAATCCAAACTCTCGGCACATTTCTCACCTCCAACGAAAAAAACCTGCCCTGGTATGTTTTGTGGATTTTTGGGGCCGGCATTTTGTCGGTCATGTTGATTTATGGATTTTCTACAAATGATGTTTCTTACGGAAGGCTGGCAAAATTTCAAATGCCCGACTACTACGCCTGGTATTACCTGCTGCCTCCGATTATTCTTTTGACCATCACGAGAATTGGTATTCCGGTCAGCACGACCTTTATGATTCTCACACTTTTTTCTTTGCAAAACGTACCCGGCGATTTCAGAGAAATGTTCCTTAGTATTTTTGACACCAAAGCTATTTTGGGCGGCATGATTCAAAAATCGGTCATGGGCTATATTATCGCTTTTAGTGCCGCTATTGTCATTTACCTGCTAATCGCAAAAACGATCGAAAAATATTTTATAGAAAACTCGCCCGGCAAAGCAGCTAAAAGATTTTGGACCATGGCGCAATGGTGTTCTACGGGTTTTTTGTGGTCGCAATGGCTGATTCAGGATTTAGCCAATATTTACATTTATCTGCAAGGCGGGCGCAATATGTCGGCGATCGAATTTGCCATTTCACTGATATTAATAAACGTGCTGCTGGGCTACATTTTTTATTCGAAAGGCGGCGCTATTCAGGAAGTAGTTCGAAAAAAAACAAATACGGACGACATCCGCTCTGCCACGATTATTGACTTTATTTACGGCGTAATTTTATATGTATTTCAGGATGATTATTTCGGACTCTGGGGCGGCAAGTTGCCGATGAGTACTACGTGGGTATTTATTGGTTTGCTGGCTGGCAGAGAGTTGGGAATAAGACTGATGCTGGAAAAACAAATTACAAAAAAGATCAGCAGAATGGTTTTTGCTGATCTTGGGAAAGTATTTTTTGGTTTAATTGTCAGCGTTGTTTTGGTGTTTATTATAAAATGGGTCAGCCACTAATTATAGAAATAAATTTTCTGACGCGGGTAATCAATGATACACTTATTTCCTTTCAAAAAGGAAAGCCCCAGCAAACCATCAATCTGGTAATTAAATTGCCCGCTTTGTAGGTGGGAAATATTGGAAAATAAAAATTTCACATCAGAGACCGCGCGTTCTCCCGAACGTATTCCATTTATTTTTCCAACTCTTACTTTTTGCTTCGTTTGATCCAAGCCTTGAATCATTTCCGTGGAAACGGCTTGCGGAGTAAATTCGCTCAGTTTTCTCTCGTCCATAATATTACACTCGGAGCCGGTATCAATTCCGAATCTATATTTTTTCCCTTCGATGATCACTTCAACAACCGGCAAGTGTCCTTCCAATTCAAAAGAAATCGTCTGTGAAGGCTTTCTATTTTTAATCTCCCGTTTCACTTCCCTGTACGAAAAAAGTGAAATCGTCTGATCCTGGAAATCAATTTCCACTGCCCGATCAGCTACTATTTCATAACCAATCAGTCCTTTCAAATTCTCCGCCCCACTTTTTTGGAAATGGCTGACATCAACCAGCAAGCCCTGAAAATTTTCCCTTAACAAATTAGCCCATTCAAAGGAGTTAACTTCTACCTGACCTACTTGAAAAGAATTTGAAATCCCGCTGGCGGTGATAGATTTTCCTGTATTTTTTTTGGAATTAACTACCAAAGTAGGCGCTCCGGTATCAAATATAAACTGTCCCGATTCGCCATTCAAAACCGCATTTACATAAATCAAACCGCCATAATATTCGAAATTTGAGGAAGTAGCTGTATTATTTCTTTCTTCCAAAGCCGGCGAGGTCATACGCTCTGCGGAGAGGTATGCGATTTTGGTTTGGGAAATTCCCAAATTTGCCAAACAAAGAAATATGACGATAAGTAATTTCATTAAGGCTACCTGCTAAAATTTGGATGAGCGATTTTTCGCTACAGGTGCCTAAGTTAAGTAAAATGAGGGGCAAAGTCAATAGTTTTTTAACGCCGGATTTAATTAAAATTTACATTGAATTAACAATGAGTCATTTTTGTTAATTTTTTGTGTCCAAATTTTACATAATTTTAAAAATAAAAAACGCCCTGCCGAGATACGACAGGGCGTTTGACTTACACAAAAAACAAATTATTTTTTATCGTTTACTTCTTCGTATTCTACATCAGTTACATCTTCCGAACTGTTTGTACCGCCTGAATTACCATCCGTTTGCGCGTCGCCATTCGTTGTGTTGGCGGCTGCTTCCTGGGTAGCCTGGTACATTTCCTGACTGGCTGCCTGCCAAGCCTCTGTCAAAGCCGCCGTAGCAGATTCAATCTTGTTCAAATCCTGCATTTTATGTGCTTCTTTCAAATCGTTCAGAGCACTTTCAATCGGCGCTTTTTTGGCATCAGGAATTTTATCGCCGTATTCTTTCAACTGTTTTTCGGTTTGGAAAATCAAACTGTCGGCAGCATTGATTTTTTCGGCCAACTCTCTCGCTTTTTTATCCAATTCCGCGTTGGCTTGCGCTTCTGCTTTCATTTTTTCAATTTCCTCTTTTGAAAGTCCCGTAGAAGCCTCGATCCGGATACTTTGCTCTTTGCCGGTTCCTTTATCTTTTGCCGAAACGCTTAAAATACCGTTGGCGTCCATATCGAAAGAAACTTCGATTTGAGGAACTCCGCGCGGAGCCGGCGGAATACCGTCCAAAATAAATCTTCCTACCGTCCGGTTATCGCGTGCCATCGGCCGTTCTCCTTGCAAAATGTGAATTTCCACGGAAGGCTGGTTGTCCGACGCGGTTGAGTAGACTTTTGACTTTTTGGTCGGAATGGTCGTATTCGCTTCGATGACCACATCATAGATGTTGTTCATCGTTTCAATACCCAAAGACAGCGGCGTTACGTCCAGCAAAAGTACATCCTGCACATCGCCGGTCAGCACACCTCCCTGGATAGCCGCACCGACTGCAACTACTTCATCAGGATTCACACCACGGTTTGGTTTTTTGCCAAAAAATTCTTCAACTGCCTGCTGAATTTTTGGAATACGCGTAGAACCACCTACCAAAATCACCTCATCAATATCGTTTTTACTCAAACCAGCGTCCTCCAAAGCTTTCCGGCAAGGTTCCAGCGTACGTTTCACCAAATCGTCTGTCAACTGCTCAAATTTCGCACGCGTAATTTTTAAAACCAGGTGCTTTGGCACTCCGTCCACTGCTGTAATGTAAGGCAAATTCACCTCTGTCTCAGCCGAAGATGACAATTCGATTTTTGCTTTTTCAGCGGCTTCTTTCAGGCGCTGATGCGCCATCGGGTCTTTTCTAAGATCAATATTTTCCTGTTTTTTAAATTCGTCGGCGAGGTAATCAATCAGCTCGATGTCAAAATCATCGCCACCGAGGTGGGTATCGCCATTGGTTGATTTTACTTCAAAAACGCCGTCGCCCAATTCGAGTACGGAAATATCGAATGTACCGCCACCAAGGTCATACACGGCGATGGTCATGTCTTTGCTTCTTTTATCCATGCCATAAGCCAGAGCTGCGGCAGTAGGCTCATTAATGATGCGGCGCACTTTCAATCCTGCAATTTCGCCGGCTTCTTTGGTAGCCTGACGCTGTGAATCGTTGAAATAAGCGGGCACGGTGATCACGGCCTCCGTAACTTCCTGACCCAGAAAATCCTCAGCTACTTTTTTCATTTTTTGCAAAATCATGGCTGAAATTTCCTGTGGCGAGTATGAGCGGCCGTCAATATCCACGCGCGCGGTGTCATTGTCGCCTTTCACCACTTTATAAGGCATACGCGCTATTTCTTTTGCACTTTCCGAAAAGCGATTCCCCATGAAGCGTTTGATAGAATACACGGTTCTTTGCGGGTTGGTGATAGCCTGTCGTTTGGCAGGATCGCCGATTTTGCGCTCGCCGTTGTCCAAAAACGCCACAATCGAAGGAGTCGTTCTGCGGCCTTCTTCATTTTGAATGACTACCGGCTCATTTCCCTCCATCACCGACACGCAGGAGTTGGTAGTTCCCAAGTCAATACCGATAATTTTACTCATTTTATTTTTCTTTTTGGTTTAAAAACTTTTTGAAATCTCTTTTTGCACATCAAGCTATATGCCATGCCGGTTTTGAAAATGAAAACATGACTTTTTGTATGTTTTTATTTAAA
>CALMIT010000323.1 GCA_937864255.1 uncultured Saprospiraceae bacterium | reverse complement strand
AATCGAAGTAATTGGTTCTGTAAATCTGCCGCATATCGTGCGTGTAAAAAGTTAGCAGCGGCGTCTCAAATTGCCTGGCGTAATCAATGCTGCTTGGAGAAAGATCAAGTCCCACCACCTCAAATCCTTTGGACGCCAGGTGCCTGCTGTATCGCCCTTTGCCGCAGGCCAGGTCAAGCATTTTGGACTCGGATTTGGGTTTTAAAAAAGCGATCAGACGGTCTATAAAGTTCTTTGCCTCCTGCTCATCCCGGTACTTGTACAAAGTGTGGTAATAAGGCGAGTCAAACCATTCTTTAAACCATTCCTGTTCCATCTGTTTTGTGTAGTTGTCTCTTCTGGCGGTAAATTTAAAAATTAGATGCAAGTGTTAAGGTTTCATTTATTATTTTTGTCGGCTTTTAAAATAGCCCCTTGACCGGCTTACTCTCGAAATCTTAAAATCAAAACACTTGGCCCTCATAAAATCAATTTCCGGCATACGAGGCACCATCGGTGGTTTTGCAGGCGACAATCTCACTCCTATTGATATTGTGGAATGTTCGGCAGCCTTCGGTTTTCTCATTTTGAAAAACACGAAAAATCCTAAAATTGTCATCGGGCGCGATGCGCGCATTTCCGGCGAAATGGTCAGCCAACTGGTAGCCCAGACTCTCCGGGCGGTAGGTTGTAACGTTGTGGATTTGGGTTTGTCAACTACGCCGACGGTAGAAATTGCCGTGCCGGAAGAAAAAGCCGGAGGCGGAATCATTATCACGGCCAGTCACAACGGCCGCCAATGGAACGCACTAAAGTTTTTGAATGAAAAAGGCGAATTTATTTCTGCCGAGGACGGCCAGACGATTCTCGATCTTATCGCTTCGCGGAAAATTGAATTTGCCAGCGTGGAAAAACTTGGCTCCTATTCTAAAAATGACGCTTACATTCAAAAGCATATTGATAAAATCCTGAACCTGCCTTACGTCTGTGCTGATGAAGTGAGGGCGAAGAATTATAAAATCGTGGTAGATTGTATCAATTCCACCGGCGCTATCTCCGTCACGCCGCTGCTGGAACAACTTGGCTGTCAGGTCATTTTACTCAACGAAGTCATGAACGGCGACTTCGCGCACAACCCGGAACCACTCCCCGAACATCTGGAAAAACTTTCGGCAAAAGTACTCGATACCAATGCCCATCTGGGTATTTCCGTAGATCCTGACGTGGATCGACTCGCCTTTGTCTGCGAAGACGGCGAGATGTTCGGTGAAGAATATACGCTGGTAGCTGTGGCTGATTACATTTTACGGCACAAACACGGAAATACCGTTTCTAATCTTTCGTCCACACGTGCGCTCAAAGACGTGACGCAAAAACTGGACGGAGCCTATTATGCTTCCGCTGTCGGAGAGGTAAACGTCGTAAAAAAAATGAAAGAGGTCAGCGCCATCATCGGCGGCGAGGGCAATGGCGGAATCATCCTGCCTGATTTGCACTACGGGCGCGACGCGTTGGTAGGCATCGCTTTATTTTTGAGTTATTTGGCAAAGTTTGACAAACCCGTTTCATTCCTGCGGCGCACTTACCCGCAATATTTCATGTCAAAAAATAAAATCGAATTAAACTCGGGTATCAATCTTGATTTGCTTTTTGAAAAATTGCAGGAGCGCTACAACAAACACAATCTGAATCTCGAAGACGGTTTAAAAATAGACCTCGAAGACGGCTGGATACATCTCAGAAAATCCAACACCGAGCCTATCGTCAGAATATATACGGAAGGTACTTCCAAAGTAGCCTCCGAAAACCTGGCACTGAAAATAAAATCCGACATTGGCGAAATCATGAAAGCGCACGCTTAAACGGCGCATATTTTCAAAAAATCTCCCCGATTACGCTTATTTTTGACCTGGCTTTTTTTGGTCAACATACTTTTAATATTGAGAAAAATGAGTTTTCCAACGAAACAATCCGTTTTGCACGCCCCTGCCTCGCTTGAGCATTATTTTGAAAAATACAGAAACAATATCGTCGGCACTGAACAGGAATTCGAGACGCCTTTCGGAAAGCAAAGAATCATTTATGCTGACTGGACTGCGAGCGGCAGATTGTATCGCCCTATTGAAAACATTCTGGCTGAAAAAATCGGACCTTTCGTAGGCAACACGCATACAGAGACCAGCGTCACCGGCAGTTCCATGACCAGAGCTTATCACCACGCTTTTGAAATTATCAAAACACACGTGGGCGCCAGACCAAAAGACGTGTTGATTTCCTCGAACTCAGGGATGACAGGCGTCGTGAACAAATTTCAGCGGATTTTGGGATTGAAAATTCATGAAAAATACCGCGCATCCGTCCAAATCCCGGAGGAAGAAAAAACGATCATTTTTTGTACGCACATGGAACATCATTCAAACCAGACTTCCTGGCTTGAAACGCTGGCGGACGTTGAAGTTATCAAGGCTGATCAAAATGGAATGGTAGATTTGGAACACCTGAAACACCTGCTCAGAAAATACCGCAAACGGAAAAATAAAATTGCCGCCATTACTTCCTGTTCGAATGTCACCGGCATTTTCACGCCTTATCATCAAATCGCCAAAATCATGCACGAGCACGGCGGTCTTTGTTTTGTAGATTTTGCCTGTTCAGCGCCGTACATCAATATCAACA
>CALMIT010000322.1 GCA_937864255.1 uncultured Saprospiraceae bacterium | reverse complement strand
CCGCATAGAAACCGGCAAGTACACAGCCACCAGGAAAATGGTCATTATGGAATAAGCCTGGCGACAGGCAGTATAGTTTGTAAAAAAGCAGCGAAAGCAGATTTTTTGCAAACACTATGAAAAAGCGCCCCGGTGCAGCCTCACAGCCGCATCGGGGCGCTCTCGTTTTTTCAACTTAACACTTTTTAATAGCGTTCAACACTTCATGACCTTACTGATTTTATTGGTAAACATATATTTGCCTTCCATTCGTTTTCATAAAAACAAATAAGAATCATGAAGAAAATTATCGTGTTTTTAAGCTTTACTGCGCTTTTTTGGAATTGTAATACACCCAGAAAAATTTCGGATAAAACCGAAATAAGAAATTTGGATACGATGGTCGTGGCTGCCCCGAGGACGGTCGCTCCGCCCGAAGAATATCAGCTTCCGAAGTACAACGCAAGTGCGACAAAAGAGCATGACCTGATTCATACAAAACTTGATTTACGTTTTGATTGGGAAAATGAAAAAGTCATGGGTAAGGCTACGCTGACGCTGAAACCGCATTTTTACAATCAGGAAAAACTCATTTTGGACGCAAAAAACTTTGAGGTTCACAAACTGATTTTTGAGGGCAGCAATAAGGCTTTGAATTTTGAAAATAATGGCAGGCAACTAATCATTGACCTCGGCAAAAATTTTACCCGAAACGACACTTTTACAATTTTTATAGACTATACGGCATCGCCGTCGGCAGAAGGCGGCAGCCAGGCTATTACGTCAGACAAGGGTTTGTACTTTATCAATCCACGCAAGGAAGACCCAAACAAACCGCAGCAAATCTGGACGCAGGGAGAAACTGAAAGCAACTCGCGGTGGTTTCCGACGATTGACAAACCTAATGAACGAACCACCCAGGAAATGTACATCACTGTGGAAGACCGATTTGCGACTTTGTCAAACGGACTTTTATTAAAATCTACAAAAAACAACGACGGTACGCGCACCGACTATTGGAAAATGGATTTACCACATGCACCTTATCTTTTTATGATGGCCATCGGTGAGTTTGCGGTGGTGAAAGATCAGTGGCAGAATATTCCGCTTGAGTATTATGTGGAGCCAAAATTTGAAAAAGACGCTAAGGCTATTTTCCCTTACACGGGCGAGATGCTGAGCCTTTTTTCTGATAAACTCGGTATAAAATATCCCTGGGAAAAATATGCCCAGGTGTCTGTCAGAGATTATGTGTCGGGTGCAATGGAAAATACCACGGCGGTTATTTTTGGAGAATTTATGCAAAAATCGAGTCAGGAACTTGCCGACGACGACGACATAAATGAAAAAGTAGTGGCGCACGAAATGTTTCACCACTGGTTTGGCGACTACGTCACTTGCGAAAGCTGGTCAAACCTGACGCTCAACGAAGGCTTTGCAAATTACAGCGAATACCTCTGGATGGAACATAAATACGGCGCTGACGAGGCAGATTTTCATCTTTTGGGCGAGCGCCAGGGATACATCGGCGCGGCGCAAAACGGCATACACGACCTGATTGATTTTGGTTTTGAAAACAGGGAAGATATGTTTGACGCGCACAGCTACAATAAAGGAGGCTTGATCCTGCACATGCTTCGAAAGTATGTGGGCGACGAAGCCTTTTTTGCGGCATTGCATCAGTATTTATCAAAAAATGCTTTTACCGATGTGGAAGCGCACGAGCTGCGTCTTGTTTTCGAAGACGTAACCGGGCAGGATTTGAATTGGTTTTTCAACCAGTGGTATTTTGACAAAGGACATCCCAACTTGGATATTCAATACAGCTATGATCCATCCACGAAAATGGCAGCGGTGACGGTGGAGCAGTTACAAAACCCGGATCAATCGCCCGCTATTTTCCAATTACCGGTGAATGTGGATATTTATATGGGGCCAAATTCTGTAAAAAGAGAAAAAATTATGGTCAACGAGCGCAAGCAGACTTTTACATTTGAAGTACCCAGCGAACCAAAATTGATCAATTTTGATGCTGACAAAACCCTGCTTGCCGAAAAAGAGGAAAACAAAACGAAAGACAATTACATTTTTCAGTTTTACAATGCGCCCCAATTTCTTGACAGGTATGAGGCTTTGGAAGCGCTTTCCTACATCGGCGGCGATGGTGTGGAAGCTGTTTTTGAAAGCGCCCTGAACGATCCGTTTTGGATGATAAAAATCCAGTCAATGGGACACGTGGACATTACAAAACCTGCTGTGCAACAAAAATTGCTGGATTTGGCAAAAACGGATAAAAAACCTGCCGTAAGAGCAAGCGCGCTTGAAAGAATTGGCGAAACCGGCAATAAAGATTTTATTTCTACGATTCGTAAAAGTCTGGAAAACGAAAAGTCGCTTTTGGCGATGGGGGCTGCTTTGCGTTCGCTCAATAAACTGGATAATGTCGCGGCATTGGAGTACGCAAAAAAAATGGAAAACGAGACCAATACGGACATTTTGCAGTCTATCGCTGAAATTTACGTGGAAAAAGGAGACCCCTCCAAACTTTCTTTTTTTGAAAAGAACTGGGATAATTACACTTCTTTTGATGTCATTCCATTTATCAGTGCTTACGGCACTTTGGCCGGTATGGCTGATGGTGAAACGGCGTTGAAAGCTGCCGAAAAGCTGAAAATCATGGGCAGCGATATGAGTAAACCGAGTTGGAGAAGATTTGCTGCGACCAAAGCGCTGGACGAGCTTCACGAAGCTTTTGCAGCCCGCGCAGCCGAGGATAAACAAAACGCCGCCGACCTGAAAGCAAAAGACGAACTTTTCAAAAAGATGATTTTGGAAATAAAAGAACTGGAGACAAACCCGCAGCTGAGAGCTTTTTACAAAAGTCTTCCGAGCGAGACAGTAAAGCCATAATATAAAAAAGTGGTGGTCACAAGATTGTGCGCCACCACTTTACTCCATCAAAAAAATTCTTTTATCCGTTCATTGAGTTCAAAAACTCGTCATTATTCGAGGTGTGCTGCATGTGCTTGAGCAAAAACTCGATAGCTTCTTCCGGCTTCATATCCGCGAGGTGATTTCTCAGGATAAACATTTTCTGCAAAGTATCTTTATCGAGCAGCAATTCGTCGCGGCGGGTACTTGGTTTGGTCCCGTCAATAACCGGGGGCAGGCGGTTGTTGGCAAGCGTGGCGTCGCGTTGGGGGGCCCCGCTTCCCCGGCCCTTGCATTCTTCAAATCACGCCGTCCATTTTCGAGCCTGTGTCAATTAATGCGGTAGCCAAAATAGTAAGCGAACCGCCACCTTCAATTTTACGCGCAGCGCCGAAGAATTTCTTCGGTTTTTGCAAGGCATTCGCCTCCACGCCACCCGAAAGTACCTTGCCGCTCGCCGGAGCCACCGTATTGTAAGCCCTTGCCAGACGTGTAATCGAGTCAAGCAAAATCACCACATCGTGTCCGCACTCAGTCAGCCTTTTGGCTTTTTCCAAAACGATGCTGGCTACACGCACGTGGTTGTCGGCGGGTTCGTCAAAAGTAGAAGCGACGACTTCGGCATTTACGCTTCTTTTAAAATCCGTCACCTCTTCCGGGCGCTCATCTACCAAAAGCACGATGATGTAGCACTCTGGGTGATTTTTGGAAATGGCGTTGGCAATATCTTTCAGCAAAAAAGTTTTACCTGTTTTTGGCTGCGCTACGATCAGTCCCCGTTGTCCTTTTCCTATTGGCGTAAAAAGGTCAATCATGCGGTTGCCAAAATCACGTCCGGTTGGCGTAACCGTCATCGTGAATTTCTCATTCGGAAACAAAGGCGTGAGATAGTCGAAAGGCACGCGGTCGCGTACTTCTTTCGGGTCCAGCCCGTTTATTCGCGATACTTTTAAAAGTGCGAAATATTTTTCTCCTTCTTTTGGCGGGCGTATTGCGCCCCTCACGGTGTCGCCCGTGCGCAGTCCGAATAGTTTTATTTGCGATGGCGAAACGTAAATATCGTCGGGCGATGTGAGGTAATTATAATCGGCGCTCCGCAGAAAACCATAACCGTCGGGCATCATTTCCAGCACGCCGTCGCCCTCTATCACCCCGTCAAGTTCCACATCAAAACGTTTTATCTTTTGGCGCTCTTGCTGGTAAGCCTGTTGTTTGCCGTAATCGTTATTTTCACTGTTTTTGTCAACTGTTTCCACTGACTCGGCAACCGGTTCTTTTCTTTCTATCTGACGGGGCGGGGGTGGTTGCAGGGGTGGCGCCGCCGTTTTTTCTACCCTGTGATCAGGTCTGTGATGGCGTTGTTGTTCTGCCTCATCCCGTTCTTTTTGCAGTTTGGATTTGGTTACAATCTTGCGGTTTCTTTTTCCTTTTGTGGCGCCTGCATCGGCAGAATCCTCGCTACTGTCATCGTCGGAGTCTTCTTCCTCGGCGGTTTCTTCCTTAGCAGCAGCCGGAGCCGGAGTGGCGGGTTTTTTTTTTTTTGGTTTTCTTGGGTTTTTTTTGGGGTTTTGGCCCCCCCTTTTTTTTCCCCCCCCGGCGGTGGCCTGTTTGGCGGGTGTTTTTTAAATGA
>CALMIT010000321.1 GCA_937864255.1 uncultured Saprospiraceae bacterium | reverse complement strand
GGCGTCCATCGCCACGTTCACCATTTTGTTGAACCTCACTAGCGTAACATCGCTGCCAGCTTTCCTCACCGCGGCTACTCCTATGGGTACAAGGTATTCGCCGTCCGGCACTTCGCCTTCGAAGCCATACATTATTTCCGACTCCATCACACAAACAGGATCATTATCTCGGATTGCAGATTTTAAAAGCCCTTTCGAGTCGGCGGGGTCAATACAGGAAACCACTTTTAGTCCGGGCGTATTCGCCAGCCAGCTTTCGAAGGTTTGAGAATGTTGTTGCGCCAACTGTCCCGCTGCGCCGGAAGGTCCTCTAAAAACGATCGGGCAGGAAAAATCACCGGCGGATTGACTCAAAGTTTTGGCGGCGTTGTTTACGATTTGATCAAAAGCAAGTACTGCAAAATTCCAGGTCATAAACTCCACTATAGGGCGCAATCCGTTCATCGCTGCTCCCACGCCGATACCGGCGAAACCAAGTTCGGCGATGGGCGTATCAATGACTCTTTTCGCGCCAAATTCCTCCAACATTCCCTTACTCACTTTGTAGGCGCCGTTATATTCGGCTACCTCCTCTCCCATCAAAAAAACAGTTTCATCCCTGCGCATTTCCTCTACCATTGCCTCTCTGAGTGCTTCGCGAAGTTGTAATATTCTTGACATCTTTTATTTTTTAAGTTGTTTCTTTTTTATAAAACTGAATTAAAAGCAGCGGGCAAAGATAATCACGGGGCTATTAACGCCAAATACTTGCCCCGGTTCAAATCTTCGAAGATTGAACAAAAGCCGTGTATCTTTTATTTTTTATACCTAATTTTGAGCCGAAATTCTCCCCATGATTCGTAATAAATTGCAATTCACACCGTTTTGCATTCGAAAATCAGAAAAAGTTTTCCATAACATATTCAAATTATCATTAAAGATGAAAAAAGTAAGTTTGAAACAGGTCCTCGCTTTTTTGGCAATTCTCGCATTTGCCGCCTCCATTACTTCTTGTAATCGCGGGTATGGTTGCCCCAACAATTTTTCAATCGAGAAAAATGAAAGTGTAAAAAAATAAGCATGATTCCGTGGAGAGTTCTTGAAGATGTGGCTGAGATAGAAACGATTACAAAAAACTCTTTTGACAGGCCGTGTCTTATTTTCAAACACAGCCGCCGCTGCGAAATAAGCCACCTGGCAAAAAAACGTCTCGAAAGAGAATGGAATTTCGACAAGGCAGCAATTACGCCGTATTTTCTTGATCTGATTCCGAATAGAGAAATTTCTGACGAAATAGCGCGACATTTTGCCATCAGACACGAATCTCCCCAAATACTTTTGATAGCCGGTGGCATTTGCACCTACACAGAATCTCACGTCGGCATATCGTTCAGGGAGTTGGAAAAAAAGCTCGGCTAAAGCACAAAAAGGTTTTATGAGTCACTCATAAAACCTTTTTTATTTGACTACATTTGAGAATCAATCCGCACATTTATGAGGGAGCTTGTACTCACACAAGACGGTTCGCACACCCTTTTTTCTACCCACCATGCCGTTCATTATCACTCCAAATTTGGTGCAATCACCGAAAGCGCTCACGTTTTTATCAACGCTGGTCTGAGAATGAAAGCCGCAGAACAAAATGAGATCAGTATTTTTGAAATGGGCTTCGGTACTGGATTGAATGCTTACATGGCGGCTTTGGAAGCCCAAAAAAGAAACCTCAAAATAAAATACACTGCCGTCGAAAATTTCCCCATATCGTTAGAAGAATACAAAAAACTCAATTACCCAAGATTGCTGGAAGGAAAACCGGTTTCCGAGATTTTGGAAAAAATACACCTGTGCGATTGGGAGGCTTTCCATTTTGTAAACGAAAATTTTCAATTACATAAAAAAAAATGCCCGGTAGAGACGCTGGTTTTTCGAAATGAATTTGATCTGATTTTCTTCGACGCATTTGCGCCGGATATTCAACCGGAATTGTGGACGGCAGACATGATGAAAAAAATGTACGAATCCCTGAAGCCGGCCGGCATCCTGACCACTTATTGCGCCAAAGGTTCCGTAAAAAGAACGCTGAAATCTGTCGGTTTTGTAATTGAGTCCATTGCCGGACCACCCGGAAAGCGCGAAATGACGCGCGCCATAAAATCCTGATCGCTCAATTAATTTCGGCATTCGCTATTTTTCATTACTTTCGTAAAAGCCATTTTTTAAATTAAATTTTTATACAAATGAACTCCAAAATTATCCTTCTGCTTATCACCCTGTTTTCTTTTGTTTTTATGAATTGCGGCGGCAATTCTTCCGAGACAACAAACGAGGTCACCGACAGTCAGGAAAACTCTTCAGGCAATAACGCCGATGCACCAAAAACCATCGCGGACGCTATGAAGGAAGCCGAAAAAACCATGAACGAACTTCAAGGCGGCGAAGCCAAGCCGGTTATCAATTTCAGAGAATTAAAAGAAATGCTGCCTGAAAAATTGGCGGGCATGAAACGAGAATCAAGTACCGGAGAAACTACCGGCATGATGGGCATGAATGTATCACACGCCGAAGGGAAATATACAAATGACGACAAATCAGCCCGAATGCGTATCAACATTACTGATGTGGGCGGTTTCGGACCGGCAATGATGGGTATGGCGAGTTGGGCAAGCCTCGAATTCGACAAAGAAACAGACAATGGGTATGAAAAAACGACCACCGTTGACGGTTATAAAGCCTACGAAAAATATAACTCAAAAAGCAAAGACGGCGAGGTGGCTGTTTTGGTAGCCCAGCGATTTATTGTGAACGCCAACGGCACAAACGTCAGCGTGGACGACCTCAAAAATGCGCTCAAAGATTTGGATTTGGATGATTTGGCTGCCAAAAAGTAAAATCATTTTACTTTCGCGATCTCGGCTAAATCCGCTCCGATTATGATTGAAACGAACGTATGTATTGTGGGCGCAGGACCAGGTGGGACTGCTGCTGCGCTTACTTTGAGTTATTCGGGCATTTCTTGTATGCTGATTGATAAAGCATTTTTCCCACGTGACAAAGTTTGCGGCGACGCTATTAGCGGCAAAGTCACCACTATTTTAAACCGGATTGATCCTGACATCGTCAGGCGTTTTGAAAAATCAACCCGTCCGCAGGGAATTTGGGGTATTAGACTTGTAGCCCCCAACCACATTCCTGTTGATGTTCCATTTAAAGCGCATTATGACATAGCAACAGAACCCACTCCCGGTTATGCCTCCAGGCGGCTTGATTTTGATAATTTTCTTGTGGACGAAGTGCGCCGCAGATCTGATATTGATTTCAAAGAAGGCATTTTTGTTCAATCCATTGAGAAGCAGCAAACTGGATTTCTTTTAAAAGACGAAACCGGAAATCTGAAAGTTTTTACCCGGCTTTTAATCGTCGCAAACGGCGCACAATCTGCCTTCAGCAGGAAATATGCAGGCATAGAAAAAGAACCTGCACATTACGCAGGCGCAGTTCGCGCTTATTTTAAAAATGTACACAATTTCCATCCACACGGATTTATCGAACTGCATTTTTTAAAAGACTACATTCCCGGCTATTTTTGGGCTTTCCCCTTGCCAAACGGAGAAGCAAATGTGGGCTTGGGGCTGCGTACCGACTACATTTCCCGCCGGAAACTCAACCTCAAAAAAGAACTTTTAAAAATTATAAAAACCGAGCCGGCGCTGAAAGAAAGATTCAAAAACGCCGAATTGATGGGCGACATAGCCGGTTATCCGTTGCCCTTAGGATCAAAAAAATACCGCATTTCCGGCGACAACTTTATGCTCGTGGGCGACGCCGCTCATCTCATTGATCCGCTCACCGGCGAAGGTATCGGCAATGCCATTTACAGCGGGTGGATTGCGGCCGAGCAGGCGAAAACCTGTTTTGAAAAAAATGATTTTTCGAAAGAAATAATGCTGGCTTATGACCGCCGCGTGGCGCGGGTTTTGGGCGCCGAGATGCAACTGAGTTATCAACTCCAGCGCCTGCTGACTTATCCCCGTCTGTTTAATTTTTTTGCAAACAGGTTGCATGGCAGCAAAAAACTGATGGATATTCTTTCGCGCATGTACACCGATTTTGAATTGCGCAAACAATTGGCGAGTCCGCTTTTCTGGATAAAACTGGTTTTTTCGAAATGATGCTTGTCCCGGATTTCAATTTTACCAAAGAAGACTATTTTTGCAGCCTTTAAAATTTTAAAAATCAATCAAATGGATTTGACGGTTCAACTTTCGGAAGGAGTAGCCAGCGCTGTTTTGGAACTTTATGGTGAAAAAATCGATCCTTCGACGCTGACGCTAAGCCCCACCCGAAAAGAATTCGAGGGCGATTACACGCTCGTGGTTTTTCCATTTGTAAAAATGGCGAAAAAGTCTCCGCCGCAAATCGCCGAAGAAATAGGCGCTTTTTTAAAAGCAAATCTGCCGATTGTGGCTGACTACAACGTGATTCAGGGCTTTTTGAATTTAAATGTCAGTGAAAATTTTTGGTTGGATTTTTTGGTGCAAAATGCTGATAATCAAAATTTTGGAAAACAAAAACCAACTGGCAAAAAAGTGATGGTGGAATTCAGTTCACCGAACACCAACAAGCCGCTCCACCTCGGTCATATCAGGAATATTTTGCTCGGCTGGTCGTCCAGTCAAATTCTGGAAGCCGCAGGAAACGAGGTGGTAAAAGTCCAGATCATCAATGATCGCGGTATCGCGATTTGTAAAAGTATGCTCGCCTGGCAAAAGTTTGGTGAGGGCGCCACGCCTGAATCAACCGGTACAAAAAGCGACCATTTTGTGGGCAATTTTTATGTAGAATTTGAAAAGAAATTTCAGGAAGAATATAAAAACTGGCAACTAACGGAAGAAGCCGCGACCATTTTTGAAAACAACAAAAAAGAAGACCAGAGCCGCGAAGAATTTTTTAAAAAGTATAAAGAAGTTTTTTTCAACCAATACAGTCAATTGGGCGCGGAAGCAAGAAAAATGCTGCTGGCTTGGGAAGCGGGTGAACCGGAAGTAGTCAATTTGTGGAAAAAAATGAATGGCTGGGTGTACGAAGGATTTGAGGCGACGTACGAAAAATTAGGCGTTCATTTTGACAAATTGTACTACGAATCCGACACCTATCTTTTGGGCAAAGACCTAATCGAAAAAGGGCTGCTCGACGGCGTTTTTTATAAAAAAGATGACGGATCGGTTTGGGCGAATCTGGAAGATGCCGGGCTTGATCACAAAGTGGTTTTGCGCAGCGACGGCACGTCGGTTTATATCACGCAGGATTTGGGAACGGCTCATTTGCGGTACAAGGATTTTGGCGTGGACAGCATGGTTTATGTCGTCGCCGACGAGCAGAATTATCATTTTCAAGTGCTCTTCGAAATTTTGAAAAGATTGGGCGAGCCTTACGCGACCTCGCTTTTCCACCTGAGCTACGGAATGGTTGACCTGCCGACGGGAAAAATGAAATCGAGGGAAGGCACGGTGGTGGATGCCGACGATTTGATCGAAGAGGTAGTAAATGAAGCGCGCACCGCGGCCGCCGAACGCGGCGAATTGGGAGGACTTTCACCCGACGAACAGCAGGAAATTATTGAAAAAATCGGTCTGGCTGCTTTGAAATTTTTTATCATCAAAGTGCATCCGAAAAAACGCATGACTTTCAACCCGAAAGAGTCGGTGGATATGCAGGGGCAGACAGGACCGTACATTCAAAATGCATACGTGCGTGTGCGCTCGGTGCTGCGCAAAGCGGAGGTTGACGGTTTTGCCGCCGGCAAATTTTCCGACTATAAAATTCAAAAACAGGAAAAAGAACTGCTCAATCAACTTTATACTTTCCCGGCAGTAATTCAGGAAGCAGCGCAAAATTACGACCCGTCCACCATCGCAAATTTTTGCTTCAGCCTGGCGAAAGAGTATCACCGCTTTTACCACGATTTCAGCATTTTAAAAGCCGAATCGGAAGCAGCGAAAGCCTTCCGCATCCAACTGAGTAAAATGGTCGCCAATGTGCTGAATTTCGGAATGAGCCTTTTGGGCATCGAAATGCCGGAGCGGATGTAGAATTTTTAGCCTCTGAATTGCCAGGAAATGCCCCAGCGCATCGTGCCGTTCGGAAAAGGATAACCGGCAATTTGATAAAAATAGCGGCTGCCGAAGCTATCGCGCAAATAATCATTTCCGAGCCA
>CALMIT010000320.1 GCA_937864255.1 uncultured Saprospiraceae bacterium | reverse complement strand
TGTGCAGGACACGCTGATTACCATTTTGTCTGAAAAAACGCTGCCGGTTCCCGAGTTGAATAAAGAAATACAGGCGCGTCGCGGCTTTAATATCATCGCCACTGCCAATGATCGCGACAAAGGCGTGAATGAACTTTCGAGCGCCTTGCGCCGGCGTTTTAACACGGTCGTGATGCCGCTGCCTGACAATCTGGAAGCGGAAATACAAATCGTACAAACGAGAGTGGAAAAAATAGGCAAGGCGCTCGAACTTCCTCCCGAGACCGTGCCTGTGCAGGAAATCCGCCGACTGGTCACGATATTCCGGGAATTGCGCAATGGAAAAACAGAAGACGGTCGTACCCGCCTCAAATCACCGGGGAGCACGCTGAGTACTGCCGAGGCGATCTCGGTCATCAATAGTGGTCAGGCGCTCGCCACGCATTTTGGCGACGGAAAATTAAAATCCGGCGATCTCGCTGCCGGACTGACGGGCGCTGTGGTGAAAGATCCGGCGCAAGACAAAATCGTGTGGCAGGAATACCTCGAAACTATCGTGCGTCACCGTGAAGGCTGGCAGGATTTGTATCGCGCCTGCAAGGAATTGCTTTGATTAATCTTTTTGCAATGTCAAATCCAGCAGTCGCAGGCGGTGCTGTTTTCCCATTTTATAAGTTTCATTTTTGAAAAGTTGCTGAAGCAAAAAACCGGAGGCAAATGAACTTGCCGCCACGTAACCTGCGAGTTCCCAGTCTGCTTGATTTTTGCTGTCTGCCAGTTCGTCGCCGAGCGTAAAACCTGCCCACGCCGTGCCGAAAGTATAAAGCGAAATAGCGCCCGCTTTTGACCAGCCACGATTCCGGAAAGTGCGGATGGCAGTGATTTCGGAAAGTTTGACATACTGCCGGTCGAGAACAATGATGCTGTCTTTTGGAATGATGTCAGCGATGGTTGCTTTCTGCCATTCTTTATCGTCGCCTTTGCGAAAAGTAATTTCCTCACCGATGATAAACTTTCGCGTTTTTGCGCTTCCCGCTTTTTCAAGCTGTACGATTTTTTGAGAAAAAACTGCTTGCGGAAAGCAAAAGGCAATCAGAAAAATGACGGGTATAAGAAGGCGCATAGAAGTGTATTTTTGAGATAGAGTCAAACAATTTTGTTCGTTTGGTTGTAACCGGCCAGCTAAGTTGAAAAATTTTTCCAAAATCATTTTAAGAAAGGGATTTACGGGCATCTTCGCTTTTTTACCTTTGCCCGCACACAAAAAATTTCAAAATAATGTCCACACTTGATTATAAAAATCCGCGCCTGGTTATAGAATCTGAAAATCTTGAAGCCGGCTCTGTCACCTGGCGCAGTCCTTCCAATCTGGCTATCGTAAAATATTGGGGCAAACACGGACAACAACTGCCGCGCAATCCCTCGCTGAGTCTGACTTTGGAAACGGCTTTCACCGAGACCATGCTCGAATACGCGCCCAAAGAAAGCGGCAGTCAGGAGGTTGATTTGGAATTGTATTTTAACCAGGAGCGCAATGAGGCTTTTGAAGCGCGGGTGAAAAAATACTTCGCCGGACTGACTGACGTATTCCCGTTTTTAAAGCAAATGTCATTTACCATTCATACCGCAAATTCTTTCCCGCATTCCTCCGGCATCGCCTCTTCGGCTTCGGCGATGAGCGCCCTGGCGCTTTGTCTTTGCTCGCTCGAACACGAACTTTTTGATACTTTGAGCGACGATGAAGCCTTTGATCGCAAAGCCAGTTTTATTGCCCGGCTGGGTTCCGGCAGTGCCTGTCGCTCTATTTTTCCGGCTATGTCGCTCTGGGGCGCTACGGGTGAAGTCAACGGATCAAGCGATCTTTTTGCCATACCTTTTGAATCTGAAATCCACCCGGTTTTCAAAACCCTGCACGACGATATTTTGATTGTCAGTTCGGGTGAAAAAAGTGTGTCCAGCAGCGCCGGTCATTCTTTGATGGAAGGTAATCCGTTTGCGGAGCCGCGCTACCAGCAGGCCCGTCAGCATTTGCACCAATTGATCGGTGCGCTGAGAGCAGGCGATTTGGAAACTTTTGGAAAAATAGCCGAACTCGAAGCTCTCACGCTCCACGCCCTGATGATGAGTTCGAGCGCAGCGTACATGCTTATAAAACCCAACACGGTGCGGATGATAGAATTGATTCGTGCGTATCGCGCTGAGACTGGTCATCCGGTTTATTTTAGCATGGATGCCGGGCCGAATGTGCACCTGCTTTATCCCGAAGAAATCATGCACGAAGTGCGCCATTTTGTCGAAGAATACCTCGCGCCGCTTTGCGAAGAAAAATTTTATATAGGCGATTGGGCGGGCGAGGGCCCGGAGCAGATTTAATTTTCGGACAGTTTTAAAAATGCTGAATGAAAAACATTTTGCTTTTACTTTTTTACCTGCCGGTTTTAGGATGCGCACAAGCGCCTGAAAATCGTCCGAAGTTGAGCGACCAAGATTTTGATAAAAGGCTCACTACGCTGTTGAGTTTCGACGTGCCACTCATCGGCGTGGAGGAATTAAAAGCGAAACAGGCCGAGGTGAAAATTTTTGACACCCGCGAAAAAGAAGAATACGAGGTCAGCCACATTCCGGGAGCGGTGCATTTGGGTTATAAACATTTTGATGAAAAAATTTTAAAAGATCTTCCGAAGGATGCGCCCATCGTGCTGTATTGCAGCGTCGGCTACCGGAGCGAAAAAATAGGCGGTCGGCTTCAACAAATGGGTTTTAAAAATGTAAAAAATCTGTACGGCAGTATTTTCGAGTGGATAAACCAAGGCAACCCAGTGGTAGATAAAAATGGAAAAACTACTTTAAAAATTCATACTTACAATAAAAACTGGAGCCGGTGGGTATCGGTTAAAAAGGCAGAAAAAGTCTGGTAAAATGTTTTTTTGAAAATCAGGTAATATGAAAAAAGCTGCATTGATTATCCTGGATGGCTGGGGACACGGGCCAAAGCGCAAAGCCGACGCCATCGCTCAGGCACAAATTCCTTTCGTCAATAGTTTGTACCAACGTTATCCAAATTCCGAATTGGTCACGCACGGAGAAGCCGTGGGTCTCCCCGACGGACAAATGGGCAATTCTGAGGTGGGACACCTCAATATCGGCGCCGGACGGATTGTGTATCAGGAACTTGCCCGCATCAACAAAGCTATCCGCGAAAATGAATTGCATAAAAATCCGACTTTGCTCAAAGCGCTCCAATACGCCAAATCAAGCGGCGTGGCGGTGCATTTGATGGGTTTGGTGAGCGACGGCGGCGTGCATTCTCACATCGAACACGTGAAAGCGCTTTGCGACATTACGCAAGAGCAGGGACTGGAAAAAGTATTCATACACGCTTTTACCGACGGGCGAGATACTGACCCGAAAAGTGGTCTGGGTTTTTTGAAAAATTTGAATCACCATATTGAAAATCAATCGGTTAAACTCGCGTCTGTGATTGGTCGCTATTATGCGATGGATCGCGACAACCGCTGGGAGCGCGTAAAAAAAGCTTACGATCTTTTGGTCAACGGCGAAGGTGAAAAAACGGACGACGTGTTTTCCACCATTCAAAAAAAGTACGAAACCGGCGAGACGGACGAATTTTTACTGCCACTGGTTTTGACAGAAAAAGGCAATCCGATCGCTACGATAAAAAATGGCGACCTGCTCATCTGTTTTAATTTCAGAACGGATCGTCCGCGCGAAATTTCCATCGCACTCACCCAGCGCGATTTGCACGAATGGAACATGCACAAGCTGGATTTGCATTACGTCACCATGACGCGTTATGACGATACTTTTCAAAATGTGGAAATTCTTTTTGAAAAAGACGACCTCGCTAACACGCTCGGCGAGGTGCTTTCAAAAGCGGGTAAATCGCAGGTGCGCATCGCGGAGACTGAAAAATATCCACACGTGACTTTTTTCTTTTCGGGCGGCAGGGAAACGGAATTTGCCGGAGAAAAAAGAATACTGATACCCTCGCCCAAAGTGCCTACTTACGATTTGCAGCCGGAAATGAGCGCGATAGGCGTCACCGATGCCATCATCGAAGAAATTGAAAAAAACCAACCGGATTTTATTTGTCTAAATTACGCAAACGAAGATATGGTGGGGCATCGGGGCGTTTTTGCCGCTGCCCTACAAGCCGTAAAAACAGTGAGCGAACAACTGGAAAGACTGGTGAAAACGCTATTGAAGTTTGATTATGAGGCGATTGTGATTGCCGATCACGGCAATTCTGATTACATGATCAATGAAGACGGCTCGCCCAATACAGCCCATACCAAAAATCCGGTTCCCTGTTTTTATATCAGCAACGCGCCCGTTTGCCGGCGAATTCTGGATGGAAAATTAGCCGACGTGGCGCCTACCATTTTAAAATTAATGCAAATCGGCGCGCCGCCGGAAATGGATGGTAATATATTGCTCGAAGACTGAACTCCTTGATTATCAGCTTTTTTGTCTATTTCATTGAAATTATTACTTTTGGTTGCTTTTTAGCATCTCCACCAAAAAAACTGAGTCATGGAAAATACCAAAGTTTATGGCGAGATTTTCCAATTGATTGGCTGGGAAGGTTTCGCCCTGATTTTACTCACCGGAGTTTTGATAGGTCTCTTGATAGCCTGGCTGATATGGAGGAATCACCTCCAAAGACTCGAAGCAGTTATTGACCAAAAAGAAAAAGAAATCAGTCTTCAAAAAGCCAGTCTGAAAGAGCTGGAAGAAAAATCAGCGCTTAGAGAAGGCGACCTGAAACGGCTAAACCTCCAATTAGCCGAAGCACACGAAAAAGTAAAACCATTGCAGGCATCCAATTCCAAACTCAGCGCAGAAACATCGGTCGCAAAAGATCATATTGAAAAATTGCGCGTGATAAACGCCGAGCAACAGAACACCATTGAAGATTTACAAAATCAGATACTCGGACTCAAAACCCTGAACCAAAAGCTGGATAAGCAAAACCAGCTTAACGAAGACGAACTGGAAGGTATGGCGCAGATGCAGAGTTCGTACAATGCCACAATAAAAAAGGTAAAAGACCTCGAATCAAAGATTGAAAACATCGGGCAGCCCAAGAAAAATGCGAAACCGAAAGCCGAAAAAAAACCGGCAACCAAGCCGGAAAAAAGCCAGAAAAAACAGGAAAAAATTCAACGCGACGATTTGACTTTAATCAACGGCATCGGGCCTTCCACCCAAAAAAAACTAAATGAGTTGGGTATTTTCCGGTACGAACAAATCAGCACCTGGTCGGAGGATAATATCGAGACGATTACGACGGCGCTCGGATATTTTCCGGGCAGGATTTTGCGCGACGACTGGATAGGACAGGCTCAGGTTTTTGTGAAAAATCCGCCCACGCAAGCTTCATCTTCGGGAGCCATTTCCGCCGACCCGGGCGATTTGAAAATCATCGAAGGCGTGGGGCCTAAAATCGAAAAATTGCTGCACCAATCAGGCATAAAAAATTGGACGGAACTTGCGCAAGCGTCCGAAAATGATCTCCGCCAAATTCTCGAAGCAGCCGGGCCAAATTACCGGATTCACGATCCATCTACCTGGGCAAACCAGGCAAAACTGGCCGCCGAGGCGCGCTGGGAAGAATTGCGTGAGTATCAAAAATTTCTGACCGGCGGCAGGGACATGGCTGAATAAACCACTTTTTAAAAGCTTATAGCATAAAATCAATTTTGCACCTAATCAAATTCGTTCTCTCCGATTAGTATTTCTAATTTTGCGCTTTCTTTTTTAAAAAGCACATAATCTTTATGGCTTTCGGAATGTTTTTAGCATTTCTATTTTTTAAAAAGGAAAGATTTTCTTTACAAGATATTGTAAATCAATTTTTTATCCGCAGCATATCTCATTATCTGAATGAGTGATTCAATCAAACACGAGTGTGGCGTCGCGCTCATCCGCCTGCTCAAACCACTTGCTTACTATCAGGAAAAATACGGCTCAGCTCTGTATGGCCTCAACAAGATGCACCTGATGATGCAAAAACAGCGCAACCGCGGGCAAGACGGCGCCGGCATTGCCACCATCAAACTCAACATGCCGCCGGGACTTCGCTACATCAGCCGCACCCGCAGTAACGACCCCGACGCGCTGAAAGGACTGTTTGACCACGTGTACAATTATTTTAACCACCTCACGAAAGAGCAACTGCAAAATCCCGACTGGCTCAAAGAAAACCTGCCTTTCACGGGCGAAGTGCTGCTCGGGCACCTTAGATACGGCACGCACGGCGGTAATAATATCGAGACCGTTCATCCATTTTTAAGACAGAATAACTGGAAAAACAGGAGCCTCGTCCTTGCCGGCAATTTCAACCTGACCAATGTGGATGAGATGTTCGAAGAATTGGTCGGCTTCGGACAGTATCCGAAAGAAAAATCGGACACGGTCACCGTTTTGGAAAAAATCGGGCATTTTTTGGACGACGAAGTGCAGCGCCTGCACACCTGGTTCAAGCCTGACGGCTATTCCAACACCGAAATAAACGATTTGATTTTTGAGCACCTCGACCTGCAGCGCCTGCTACGTCGTGCGAGTAAAAAATTTGACGGAGGTTACACAATGGCGGGACTCATCGGGCATGGCGACGCTTTTGTCATTCGCGATCCGCACGGCATCCGTCCCGCATTTTATTATCAGGACGACGAAGTGGTTGTGGTGGCTTCCGAGCGGCCGGCTATTCAGACTACTTTCAATGTACACGTGAACAAAGTGAAAGAACTTGAGCCTGGCAACGCCCTGATAATCAAGTTTAATGGGAAAATAAGCGAGCAGGCCATCCTTGATCCGAAGCCGCGCACGGCCTGTTCTTTCGAGCGTATTTATTTTTCGAGAGGCACGGACAGGGACATTTATTTGGAAAGAAAAAAACTGGGCGAGCAGCTTGCCGAAACCGTCCTGAAGGCGGTGGACTACGATTTTAAAAATACCGTTTTTTCATTTGTGCCCAACACGGCCGAATCTTCCTTTTTGGGTCTGATAAAAGGACTCGAAAAAGGACTCAATGAATATAAACACGAAAAAATCATCAAACAAGGCAAGGAACTGACTCCGGCAAAACTGGAAAAAATTCTCGGGAACTCGCTGCGCATCGAAAAAATAATCGTAAAAGACGCAAAATTGCGCACTTTCATTGCCGACGATAATTCACGCGGCGAGCTTGTTTCGCACGTGTACGACGTTACCTACGGTATTGTGGAAAATGACAAAGACACGCTGGTGCTGATTGACGATTCTATCGTACGCGGCACTACGCTGCGCGACAGCATTATCGCGATTGTCTCCAGGTTGCGGCCGAAAAAAATCATCATCGTTTCTTCCGCGCCGCAGATTCGCTTTCCTGATTGCTACGGGATTGATATGTCGAAGATGAGAGAATTTGTGGCTTTCCGGGCTTTGGTGGCGTTGTTGAAAGAAAACGGAAAGGAAAATCTTTTGCAGGAAGCTTATAAAAGGTGCAAGGCGCAGGAAAACCTTCCGGTGGAAAAAATGAAAAATGAGGTAGCGCCTTTGTACGAAGAATTTTCTTACGAGGAAATTTCGCAAAAAGTGGCGGAAATAGTGACTCCGGCGGGTATAAAACCGAAAGTGGAAATCATTTTTCAAACGGTGGAAGGATTGCGCAAAGCCTGCCCCGGCAATAATGGCGACTGGTATTTTTCGGGCAATTACCCAACGCCTGGGGGCAACCGTGTGGTCAACCGCGCTTTCATCAATTTTATGGAAAATCGCGACGTGCGCGCGTACTAAATTCCGAAGGACTGAATCCAGGCGAGTACGCCGCCTTCCAGATTGCGCACGTTTTTGAATCCCGCTCTTGTCAAAAGTTCCTGGGCTACGCCGCTGCGACCACCCATTTTGCAGTGAATTACGATTTCTTCGTCTTTGTATTTTTCCAAATCGGGTATGGCGTTTGGAAATTCTCCGAGCGGAATCAGCTGCGCGCCGAGATTAAATTCCTGATCCCCGTAAGGTTCGCGCACGTCTATGAAAACAAATTTTTCGCCCCGATCGAGCCGCTCTTTCAATTCTTTTACGTCAATATTTGGCATGGCTGTTTTTGCGATTTTTATAAAAATTACCGGGCTATTAAAAACCGCTCGGTAAGCACACGGGCGTTTTTGTTTGAAAACACTTTTACAAAATACATCCCTTCGGCAAGCCCGGCGGTTGAAATCTGTGGTTCAAAAATGCCATTTTTCACTATTTGCCCCGTGCTGTTGAATATTTGAAACCGGAAATCTTCTCGCGACTGACGCGATAATTTCATATTCAAAACATCGCCGGCCGGGTTCGGGAATAATTTTAAAGATAAAGAGCTGTTTGCGTTTTGACTTGCTTCGTCCACCTGACTGGTGGCGGGCGGCGTCACGCTGCCCATTACCGGACGAAGCATCAATGCACCCGGTATGAAGAAAGAATTATTATCAAACTGCTCCCATTTATTGCCGAGGTTGAAATACAGGTTTTCGATAGCGTCGGGATTATTCACGTCCAGCCCTACAGGTATGGGGCTTGTGCTGGCGCTTTCCTGTTGCCAACCGATGTAAAAATCACCGGCAGGTATTTCTATACCGCGATCCATGCTGTCGGTCAACACATAAGTAGTGAATGCTTCCAGCGTGTCCGTGAAATTACTCGGGTAAATGGGCTTCTTAAATATTAGCTGATAATCAGGCACATTATCGAAAGGATCCAACTCGCCAATCCACACTTGCAACGTGAACAATTGTCCCGATACATCACCATTCACCCTCGGAAAATGAAACTGCACGGCGCGCAAAGTGTCTTTCAAATTGGCTCTGAATTTTACCGCTATTTTCGTACCGATGCCGTTGGCTTCTATAGCGCGCTCCGCGGTGCCGTCGTCGTAAGCGAAATAGTTGTCGAGGATAGTGCAGGAAGAAACTTGATTATTGGTTTTTGCACTGGTCTCCGTTGTTATTTCATCACCATCCACTATTAAATTATATCGAATCTTAAGATTCATTTTGTCTAAGCTGAATAGTGGACTTTGGTTTATCAAATCAATAATTTCATTTCTTATCAGTTCTGAACTAGTTGTACTCCTCTGTGTAAGAAAGTTATTAATGGTATCTCTACTTTCATTTGATTTAAACTCAGCAGTTTTGCCGCTAAAAAGGGTAAAAGAATCTACAGCCATTCTGATTCCACTTTCTTCTTCAAAAAATGTAACCCTGTTGTCTCCGAGTTTTTTTTCAGTAGAGAAATTATTAAAAACCTTTCCATTTAATTCTTCAAGCATTTCCTGCGCTTCAAAATTTCTAAAATGATTTAAAGGCATAGCTCTGTAAGTTTTCAAAAAGGAGTTGGGTTTTTCGACCCATGCCATATCGTTAAAATTTCGTGATGCTCCTATTCGATCCTTGTCCAGTCGTATATAATCCAAATGCCAGGTACTATAAGCGCCTTCGCGGGGATTCATGTTTTTAAAACGAAATTGAAAACCTTTAAAAAAGTAATTTGGATCGTTTAAGGCGCGGGCGTAATATTTAAATTCTGGTATAGAATCAGCGGCTATAAAACCCAATCCATCAATCGTATCAACGACCACCCATTGTCCTGAGAAATTTTTGAATTCCAAAATCATTTTATCCTGTGTGCGGGGCTGGTAGCTGCGCCCTTTAGGTTGCAGGTAAAAACTCAAAACCACATTGTTGGAAGGAGCCTGTCCTGCGAGGTCAATTGGCTTTGAGGTCAAATAATCCGCTACGCCAAAACCGCCGCCGTAAGGCCGTCCACCCTCGTCCATTCCGTCGAATGTGGCAAATCCGACCGAGGGAGGCGAATCGCCCAGTTCTGAATTTACAAACACATCATTTTCCAGCCAGTATTGCTCCGAAGGATAAGGCCCATCGTAAGAAAAATCTTCAAAAAACGGCAAAGCAAGCGTGTCGCCCTGTATTTCAAAAAGCACTTTGAAAGTGTCGCAAACGGTGTATTCGTCGCACAGCACCACACAAACCGTATCCACGCCCGGGAAGCGGCTCGCCTGATACACAATGCAGCGATCCGGTTGATCATAAGTGGTAAAATAAGTAAGTTGCCGGCCTTCCCCACCGTAATTATCAGGACAATCCAGCAATTCGTTGCACATCAAATCGCCGGGCAGGTTCACATTGTCAATGCAATAAGTGTCAATGCCTTTCGGCGGAAAAACGGGAGCGGTTTGTAGGATTACCGCGCCGGCTCTTTTTATCAATAGCGGGAAAACGCGCGTTTCACATTCACCGGCGGCATCACAAAATTCTACACGGAGCGTATCTCTTCCGGCATCCACGCCGGCGTTTCCTTTTACCAACACGCCGGATCCTTCAAAAGTCGCCGTGCTAAATTGCAAAGGCGGGTCATTTATTATGGTCAGGGTTCCTCCGCCCCCGTTTTGCCCCACTGTATCTATTTCGATTATCACCGAATTACCCGCAATAATGTAGGTCACGTCAGGGTCAATCATCGGGCAGCCTTGCCTGCGCTGCGGTACCTGGCGAAAATCCAGTCCGGTGAGTTGTTCCAGTACTTTCAAATCTTCTTTCTGCTGGCGGGCGTATGCGTTGTGTAGCACCGGGTTGCCGGTAATCAATACTTCGCGAAACTGAGCTTTCGATACAAATACGCTGCACATAAAAACTGCCAGCGGGTAGAGGATACGCATGAATCTGATTTTAAGCAAAATGATCAATAAACGACTTTCAAAAGGGTGCAAACTATGCTTCGCAAAAACGAGTGTTCGGGGTCTTTGTTGCCCCGCTGCTTTTTTTATAAAACCAGACTGCAAAAATTAGATTATTTCTTAATTTTCAATAATCGCACAGGTTTTGATTTTGCACTCATGCATCAAAATCGTTCCGGCCGCTCTTAACAGCTCCTGCAAGTGTTAAGCGAAACCTCACTTGCATTTCAAGCCGCTCCTAACGCTTTTACACAAACTTTCATTTGGTTTGATTTTGGCAGTTTCAAGAAAGGAAAAACGGTACAGTTGAACAGCTCGTTTTTTAGTTTCAAGTAACACATCGCTTAACACTTGAAACAGCGGGTAAAAAAGGGTAAAAGTGCCAAAGGGTTAGTACCGGGCAATACGGAAACCGTGGAGGATCATGAGCCGAAAGTCAGCATAGCTCCCGAGGCGGTTGGCGACGCGGCAGTAGCCGCCAATGCTGCTCCAAGACCCGCCACGAAACACATAATCACCTTGTCGCCCGCCGCTCATCCATGCGCTGCCATCCGTTGGAGCACCTTCATAGTTGTCATGCCACACATCCTGACACCACTCCGTTACATTTCCAGACATATCGTATAAGCCAAGTTCGTTGGGCTGCAAGCTGCCAACCGGTCGCGTTTTGCCTCTGTAGTTATCGCCAAACCCGCTTACTGCTTTAAGTCTGTTACTTCCCGAATATTGATAACCCTTGCTTTTTTTGCCGCCTCTTGCGGCATACTCCCACTCCGCTTCGGAAGGGAGGCGATATTTTTTGCCCGTAAGCCGATTCAGATTTTTCAGGAAATCCTGCACATCATTCCATGATACGCTTTCCACAGGGCAGTTATCACAGCCCTTAAAACCTGGTTCATGCGGATTACTGCCCATTACGGCATGCCACTGTGACTGGGTGACCTCATACCTGGACATATAAAAGGTGGGAACTTTAACTTCATGAGCAGGAAATTCGCATGTTTCACATTCTCCATCTCTCGATGGGTCGCAGCCCATCGTGAAGGCGCCACCCTCCACCAGTACCATTTCAAATCCATACTCAACTACTATTTCTTCATATTGCGGATTATTCTGCTCTCGATTGTACAGCCAGTAGCCAATAACAAGCAGGAGCAAAAGTACCAAAACACTACCCCCTGCTACTTTAAGCGGACCAGGTGATTTGTCAGCACCGTTAGATTTTTTATGCTGTTCCTGCAAATCGGCAATTTTTTGAAGGCGGGTTTCCTCTGCTTTCTGCTTCCATTCAGCTTCTTTCCGTAGCTGGCGGACTTGTTCAGTATCCTCTTTTCGTTGCTTATTGATACTTTCAAGGATTACCATTATTGAGCTGATCGCATCGGCGTAAGCCTCATCTCTATCATTCCAGGTACTCACCGCCCTGCCGTCTTTGGGCACCGCTTGTAAATCGCCAAGAGGTGTTGCTTGCCAGGCGCAGGGGCGCACGATGAGTGGAACCACCCTCGCTGCGCCTGATGCATGGCGGGAAAGAGCATCGTTCATTTCTTTTTCATAAAAAAAGTCTGAGGCGATGGCATCAGCACTGACCAAGAGTAGGAGGATATTGGACTGGTTAAGATGTTCCTTTATAGCTTGTTCCCACACATTCCCGGGTTCTATTTTACCATCGTACCAAATCTTTACTTTACCACTTTTCTCCAAGGGCGATAAATGCGTCCGCAATTCATCCAGAAAAGAAGCATCCTTTCTGGCATAGGCAATGAAGATTTGTAAAGGTTCGGGCATTCTTGGTATTCTTTGTTTTAGCAAATTTAGCTTTTTGGGTTAATATTTAACCTGTTGCGAATTTTCAGATAGACGTTGTAATTGCGGAATAAAAGGCCCGGCAGACAAAGCCGTCCGTACTTACTTGCCGATACAAAAGCGGCTGAAAATATTTTCCAAAAGGTCTTCCACGTCCACCTGCCCGGTGATGGTGGAAAGATGGT
>CALMIT010000319.1 GCA_937864255.1 uncultured Saprospiraceae bacterium | reverse complement strand
AAGTTGATAAAAGGTCAATTTGTGCTCGGCAGTAAAAAGGTGGATTTGAAAAATATCAACATGCCGACGATGACGATTTACGCAAAAGACGATCACATCGTACCGCCGGATACGACCAAACCAATTCACAAAATAATTAGTTCAAAGGATAAAGAATTGCTGGAATTTCCGGGCGGGCACATTGGCGTGTTCGTCGGTAGCCGCTCACAAAAACTGCTGACGCCGGCTGTCGCCAAATGGTTAATTGACAGAGATTAATAAAGTAATTTAAAGAAGTGTATTTGGAATAAAACACGGAGGAAGGAAGTGCCCTCAAAAGCACAATCTTTGTGCAAAAAAGGGGCACTTTCCAATCTTCGAGCTTTAATTCAAAAATTCTCTTACGAGGCGATTTACCGCTTCCGATTTTTCAAACATCACGAAATGCCCCGCCTCGTCAATCATTTCCAGCCTCGCGTTCGGCATTTTTTCACTGCCTTCCCGCGCATACTTTTCAGTATGTCCGCCATTTAAAAAACGGTTGGGAATAAGATTGTCCTGCTTTCCGAAAATTACTAAAGCCGGCTGTTTTACATCTGCCAGATGATCAAAAACCGGCTCGTCCACCATACCTTCCACACATTTTGGAATGATGTACGCATAAGCATTAAAATCCTCGCACTTGCGCATGGCGATGCGGTCGCTTATCATAAATTCGGCCTCTGCCGGAAACCGGTAAAAATTCCAGCCGATATTGCTCCTTATCTGTTCTACCGTGGTGAGTTTTACCGCGTCGGTAGTCAGTACTTCCCTGAACCACTGCTTTTCGCCTTTATGAAAAGTTTCCAATCCTGCCGGCGCGATTAAAATCAATTTTGAAACGCGCTCCGGGTAAGCGAGGGCGGCGGTTATCGCGATTTGCCCCCCCATCGAATGTCCCGCCAAAACCGCATTTTTCAAATTCAACTTGTCCATGAGCCGGATAATGCTGTTGGCAAAAAAGCGCATACTGCCTTCGTAATTGCCTTTGCTCGACTTCCCGTAGCCCGGCAAATCCACCGCGATGCAGCGATAATCTTTTTGTAAATCCTCCAGGTTTTTTTTCCAGGCGGGCGCGTAAGAGCCTAAGCCGTGAATAAAAATGAGCGTCTCTTTGCCGCCGCCCAAATCGGCGTAAGCGATTTCGATATCGTCGCCGATGTCTATTTTTTTCATTTCAAAAGGGTAGGGCAGGTCGTCCATTTTCGAAACTTCGGGTACTTTTTTTTGCCAGCCGCAAGCGCCTAAAAGGAGCATCCCCGACAAAAAAAACAGACTTAATTTATTGAAAATCAACATAATAGTTCTTTTTTAAAACATCAACCATTTTAAAGCTATGAAGGCGGTGTAAGGATCGGTGGGTCGCCCGTCAATGCCGCCGTTTACCACTGCGCTGTCGTAAAAATCACCCAGCCAGAGCCGCGCCGCGTGCAATTCCAAATTCAAATAAACGCCGAGTTGGTAGCCCACCTTTACATTTGCTTCCCAGCCCATAAAATTGCCGCCCTTGTTGGGCGTCGCATTGCTGATAGCGCCGGCAAAACCGATTTTGGCGTCTAGCTTATTTGGAATAAAATCTTTTGAAAAATTCAATGTACCGCCCGTCACGCCGTAGCCGATGTTAGAAATGTCGGTGATAGCAGCGACGTAGCGATTGACCACGTTGGCGTGCGGAAAGAGCAAATACGCGCCGTGGCTGATAAACAAGCCGCCCGGCGTCGCCCAGGTGTTGCCGGTCATCACGCCCGAGTAATGATTGTCGGCCAGCCGGTCGCTGTCGCCCGAAGTGAAAATGACGTTTGCACTGACGGCGTCTTTCGGAGTTTGCCCGTAGCGATAAGCCGCCCGCAGATTTGCACCCAAGCCGCCGATGCTCGGACCATCCGTCCAGGCGTTATTTTTAAATAATTGTGTGTTGCCAAGATTGTAATTCAGGTAACCTGACAGCACCCAATTATCGAGCATATCTTCCTCATTGTAGCTGAAAAATAAACCGAGCCAGGCTACGTCGGCGCGGTAAGGCGAGCCGCCGAAAGAGAAGCGAAAAGTGCCGTTGTAGTCAGCCAGTGTGCTGTTCAGTCCCTGCCCCAGAATAGAAGGTCCGCCCTCGCCGTTGGAGCGGTCGCGAACGTAATAGACGGAACCGCCCAATTTCCATCTCAAACCGAGACTTTGTTCGTACTGAAATTCGCCCATCGCCACGTCGTCGTCCTGTTCAATGTTGTTTTCATACAATTGAAAAAAGCCGGCTTTCCATTTGTAATAATCCGCGTCACGGCGCAAAGTGACGCCGACGCCGTCGGTGCCCCAGTAATTGAGGCCGTAAGCAGTATTTGTCATTTTTTCAAAAAAAGTGCGGTAGGGATTGTGCGGCGTGTCAAACATTCTTTGCAGTCCGATATTGACAGCCCAGCCGGTTTTGGGAATAAGTTCGAGTTCGAGATTTTGAGTTTGCAGGTTGACCTGATCGCCGGACGGGGCTGAGCCAAAATTTCCACCGGTTCCGTACGAAACGTCGCCCCAGGTCCAGTCTATTTCAAAAGAGCCGCGCAGGATGGCGCGCCCGTTGAAAAGTTTTGGCTGGTAAATGAAAAAAGGTAGTAACCGCTGTTCAAAATAAAACGCCCGTACCGTATCGCTCGTGGTCGTGGTATTTTGACCAAACAATCTGCCGATGACCTGCCCCCGCAAAAAGTCGTTTTCAGGGTAAATATTTGTTGTAACGGCGTGATTGTAAAAATAGGCAATGTATTGAAATTCTTTATTGGCTTTTTCAGGAATTTTTCGATCAAATTCTTTGAAAAAACTTGGCGTTTGGGCCGGCAAAGAGGCAGCGACCAAAAGAAAAATCAGTATGCTGAAACCTGGATTTTTTTTCATAACAAAAGCTGGCTTCGGGTAGGAAAATAATGGATAAAACTTCTCGCAAAACCTGCCGTTGTCTGACAATTTTGCGGGAAATTTTTATTCAAAAAAAAGCGCATTCAAAAGCGCCGGGTGCAAAATCTTAATTGATTTTCACATAATTCTGTACGTTGGCAGTGCCCAAACCGCCGCCGTTGGTGCTT
>CALMIT010000318.1 GCA_937864255.1 uncultured Saprospiraceae bacterium | reverse complement strand
AGACTCAAGTTTCAGCGTAATGGGGCTGCCGGCTCTTGCCCAGGTTTCGCTGTGCGGGTCGAGCCGCTGCACCTGTCCCTGCAACAAATTGGGCGATAAGCCAAAGAGCGATGAACCATAGATGAGGCTCGCATACAAAGCGCGGTCAGTGGTATTGGTGAGCCGGACGGTGATTTGCGTTTTTGCTTCGGCGGCATTTTTAAAATAAATATGTACCTGATCGTTCACAATATTTAAAGGCTGATTGTTTTCAAAAAAATCAACTTTTATTGCCGCCGGCGGCAGAGTGGTTTTTTCGTTTTGCAACTTTTTTACGAATGACCACCTCCCGATTATTGCCAGTTTTTCGATTACGCTTTCGGCGGATTCGGCGGTGTAATTTTTATTTTGAGCGGTCAGCGGCTTATCGTCATTGGGCAGCGTGATGAGGTAATAATTATTTTTTGCCAGCAGGCAAAAGTCAGCCTCGCTCTCGTCTTCACAAATCCGGAGACCAGCCTTTTCCAATTTTTCAGCGGTAACAGCGGCTTTAAAATTTTTTATCCCTTCCGCCTCGCCTTTCAGGAAAATATTGAGCTGGCGCAACATCAGGCTCGGCACGTACGCCAGATATTGCTCGCCTTTTTTTACATCCGAGTATGGCTCAAACTCGACCACCGCTTTTTCAGGATGCACTTCCATGACGTAGGCAAAGACCTGTTCTTTGGAGGGCAAGGTGACCGTAATTTGTTGCGGCTCGCCTTTCCAATGGGTAGTCACGCCGTAGATAGCGCCCAAATCCAGTTCCCACCTTCGCTCCTGGTAGTTGTAATAAATATTGCCGTACATCGGCTTGTCCTTTACTGCGCCGCCCAAAAAAGATTTGAAAAGTTCTTTCGGGTCTTCGCCGCCGGCGGCATAAATCTGCGGCGTTTGCTGATAATAACCTTTTACAAAATTTTTTACGCGGTTTTTCAACTCAAAATAGCTGATATCGCCTTTTGATTTTTCGAGCGTCTGCAACAGTCCGGTGGTAAAAATGCCACCGTCTATGATTTCAAAAGCAGACTCGTGGCTTTCGCAGGCGGCAATGGAAACGTGTTTTCCCTGCGGCAGGGCGGCGTCGAGAGACGTGCCTGCCAGCGCTTCTTTTTTGAGTTCGCCGGCAAAAATGAAATCATTCCAGTCGCGCTGTTTTGAAACGCCGGCCAGTCGTTTTTTTGCTTTTGGAATGTCGTCGGTTTTGTAGCCGCGAGTATTATCGCCGGCGTGGCAGCAGTCAAAAATCGTGACTACGTGTGCGCCGCCTGCTGCGGCTCTGCTTATCAGCCAGCGCAGTTCTTTGTCGGCCAAAAAGCCTTTGCCATTACTCAGATTGCCGTCGTGGCAGGCAATATTTTCCAGCCTTTTATTAAAAGCGGATTTCCAAAAAACCGGGTCTGCTTCTTCCAAACCGCCATGGCCGCTGTAATAAAAAAACACCACGTCGCCTTTTTTTGGGCGGGTTTGTATGAGTTGCTCTTCAAAAGCGCTGACAATGCCGCTTTTGGTGGCCTGGCTGTTTTCGAGGGTTTTTAATTTGATTTGAAAAGCCGGGCCGGCAAATTTTTGCAGGTAGGTTTTTACCCTTTCCATATCATAGACGGCCGCGTCCAGGCTGGTGATGTATTGATATTCGTTGATGGCTGCGAGCAGGGCATAGAGTGTTTTCATGTCGAATGGTTTTGTTGGGTGAAGTTAAGTATTCCTCACTTCATTTTTGGGTGGCTTTATTTTAAAAAAATCGAAATTCGGGCGGCTTTTCCTAATTTCAACCTTTCAAAATATAAAAATGCAATTATGAAAAATCTCTTTATGCTCTTTTTGGCTTTTTTGCTCACGGGTATTTTTGCCTGCAAACCCGCCGCAAAAGAAGAGGCGGCCGAAGTAAAAACAGAAGCGCCTTTTGTCTGGAATCCTGAAAATTTTGCTGATAAAAAAATTATCCGCTACCAAATTCAGGGTTTTGAAAAATTAACGCTCCAGCAGAAAAAGCTGGTTTATTACCTCACACAGGCGGGCTACAGCGGCCGCGATATAATCTGGGATCAGATGTACCGCCACAATCTGCCGATTCGTCATGCTTTGGAAAAAATACTGGAAAGTTATCAGGGCGATAAAAATGCTGCCGACTGGCAAAAATTCCTTTTGTACGCCAAAAATGTATTTTTCTCCAACGGCATTCACCACCATTATTCTTCTGATAAATTCAATCCCGAATTTTCCAGGGAATATTTTACGGATTTGATGAATCAGGCTGGCGCAAGCCTTTCGGAAGAAGCGCTGGAAGCCATGTTTAATCCGGCGGTGGATCCAAAACGTACCAATTTTGACTCCAATACCGACATCGTTAAAAACTCGGCGGTCAATTTTTATGACCCCGACATCACGGAAAAAGAAGTGGGCGATTTTTATAAAAAACTAATTGACAAAAATGATAAAGAGCCGGTGGAATATGGTTTGAATTCAAAACTGGTGCGCGGCGCCGACGGTAAACTGAGCGAGGCGCCCTGGAAAGTGGGCGGCATGTACGGCGACGCACTCGCCGAAGTTGTAAAATGGCTTCAAAAAGCCGTGGAAGTAGCCGAAAATGAAGCACAGGCAAATGCGCTTAAAATTTTGATTGAGTATTATCAAACCGGCGATTTGGAAAAATGGGAGGCATATAATATTGCCTGGTGCCAGGCGACGGCGGGCGACGTGGACTACATCAACGGCTTCGTGGAAGTGTATCACGATCCGAAAGCGATGAAAGGTTCGTACGAAACCATCGTCCAGATCAAAGATTTTGAAGCCAGCGAACGAATGGAAAAAGTCGCTGCCAATGCACAATATTTTGAAGATAATTCGCCCATTATGCCCGAACACAAGAAAAAAGAAGTAACAGGCATCAGCTATAAAGTGGTGACTGTGGCGGGCGAAGCGGGAGATGCCTCGCCTTCCACGCCGATAGGCGTAAACCTGCCCAATTCAAATTGGATCAGGACAAAATACGGTTCCAAATCGGTGAGCCTGGGCAATATTATTGCCGCGTATGAAAACGCAGAAGGACCGGGCATTTTGCAGGA
>CALMIT010000317.1 GCA_937864255.1 uncultured Saprospiraceae bacterium | reverse complement strand
CCAGCATCAAAATCCCGCAGGTACCAATGTCGTCTTGTTTATTTGATTAAAACTAAAAACTATGGACCCGATTAGAGCGATTATAGTAGAAGACGAAGAAAGCAGTCAGATTACGCTGCAAAATCTTCTGGAAAAATTTTGTGAAAATGTAGAAGTGCTTGGAATCGCTGCCAACGTTATGGAGGCAGTAAAATTGATAAATAAACAAAGTCCGGATTTGGTCTTTCTAGACATTGAATTGCCCGGGCAAAATGGCTTTGAACTGCTGGATTTTTACAACAAAATACCTTTCGAAATAGTATTCACAACAGCGTATGATATTTACGCGCTAAAAGCCATCAAACTCTCCGCCGTAGATTATCTTTTAAAACCTATTGACCTGGAGGAATTGCAAGACGCACTCAAAAAGGTGGTTTTAAAAAGAGAACTGCACTGGCAAAACAAACGCATTGCACTTCTGAAAGAAAACTTAAACAATTCTTTTCAAAGATTGGCCTTGCCTGTACAGGACGGTTTTGAATTTGTAGAAATAGATGATATCGTAAGATTGGAAGCGAATGGAAATTATACGCAATTCTTTTTTGTTTCGGGAGATAAAATACTGATTTCAAAGACGCTCAAATATTTTGAAGAAGTCTTGTCCGAACATAATTTTTTCCGAATAAACAGAAGTGATTTTATCAGTCTGAAGCATATAAAGAAACTTTCCAGAAACAAAAAAGTCATCGTAAGCATGAAAGACGGCAATGATCTTGGAGTAGCAGAAAGCAGGCGAGATGAGTTTCTTCAAAAAATGGAAAAGGTATAAACCTGCGTTTTCAGGCAGCCACACTTCTTTGTACTTCCACGCTTGGTCTCATGTTTATTCTTCCCCAAAAATTAGCTATAGATTCGATAGTACGTTCGAAATCCTGCAAATCGAAAGGTTTGGTTACATAAGCATTTGCGCCAAGCGCATAACATTCCTTGATATCCTGCTCATGCAAAGAAGATGAAAAAATTACTACCGGAATGCTGCGCCAAATTGCGCTATTCTGAAGGTTTTTTAAAATTCGCTTACCGCTCCATTGAGGCATATTCAAATCCAGCAGAATGAATGCGATATCCGAGGCGCCATCATGCGCCAGATAATCAAATAAATCTTGTCCATTTTTAAAACTCAGAAGTTCGCCCTCAAGGGAAAGGTTTTGAAAAGCTAATTGGGTCAATTGAAGGTCGGCAGGATTATCCTCCACCACAATAAATTTTGTGTGCGTGTTCATGAAATACTCTCTTTTGGTGTTGTTCTAAGTCAAAATCTATTTTTGGGAGGTAGCTACAAAAGTAAAGGGATTAAATGCAGTAAGCAAGCTGATATCAATCTTTATTTGAGCCAATATTAGAATCGCGGATGATGTCCATGCGGCTCAAATACTCGCCGATGATGCCCAATGCTATCATTTGAATGCCGCCGATGAAAAGCACGCTGAGAATAATAGAAGCCCAACCCGGCACATAATCATCCAAAAACAGCCTCGCGTACAAAGTATAAACGGCTGTCAGAAATGCAAAAACAGAAACTACAACGCCAAAAATTGTAACCATTTTGAGAGGCAGATCAGAGAAAGCCGTGATGCCATCCAAGGCAAAACGTATCATTTTGCGATAGGTGTAGCCCGTTTCGCCTTCGTGCCGCTCACTCCGATCATACTCGACGAAGGTCTGGTTAAAACCAATCCAGGAAATCTGACCGCGCAAAAACTTATGCTTTTCAGGCATACTATTGAGTACGTCCACCACTTTGCGGTCTATTATTCTGAAGTCGCCCGTATCAAGCGGGATAGAAATGGTCGTAATACGCGACAAAATTCTGTAAAAAAGTTTTGCCGTGATGAGTTTCATAAAGTTTTCTCCTTTTCTTCTGCGCCGCTTCGCGTACACCACTTCATAGCCGCTTTTCATTTTGGCGTACATTTCAGCAATTAATTCCGGAGGGTCTTGCAGATCGGCGTCTATTATCACCACCGCGTTTCCGACAGCGCCATCCAAGCCGGCTGAAACGGCAATTTGATGACCAAAATTCCGGCTGAAATCAATGTACTTTACCTCTGCGTGATTTTTTGAAAGTTGTTTTATCAAATCAATAGACCGGTCGCGACTGCCGTCGTTTACGAACACAAATTCATATACGACGCCCATTTTTTGCATGACCGAAGTAAGTCGCTCGTACAAAAGCTGAATATTTTTCTCTTCGTTGTAAACCGGAATGATAATCGAAATATCCATTTTGCCGGAAATTGATTTGAATATTTTTTAAAAACAGATTACGCCTTTTTAAAAACGAGGTTACACAATCGCCCCACGGCCACTCACCGGGAAAGAAACGCCACGCCTTCTTTCAATACTTTTAAACAAAGATCAATCGTACGCAAGTGCGTGCGAAAACTTAGCACCGCTAATCGTATCCAAAAAACGCCGTCTATAGTTGTCGAAGAAATGAACACACGACCGTCGCTTTGTACATAGTCCACCAATTTACGATTAAAATCATCCGCATCTCCGTTTTCGGGAATAAAGCGATATGTGCAGACCGAAAGATCGGGGCGGGGTCCCACTTCAAAACCTGTTTTTTGAATAGCCTCGTAAAAATAATTGCACAAGTGAATTTTTTCTTCCAAACAGGCTTTGAATGGACGCAAGCCAAAAAGTTGTAAAGCCATCCACATGCGCAAGCCGCGAAAATGTTTGGTAAGCTCCGGTGAAAGATCGGCAGGGCTTAGCTCCTCATTTGCGTCAAGCGTATCCTGCATGTAAGCTGCTTTGTAAAAATGGGATTGATATTGAGCAGCTACATTTTTTATCAAAACAGCGCCCAATCCATAAGAAAGAAAAAGCCCTTTATGCGGGTCAATTGCCACAGAATCCGAGCGCTCAATACCTCTGAATTTTTCTCGAAGCTCTGGAAGCAGCATCTACATGAACCCACATCCCTTCGGCTGCCGAAATGTCCGCAATGGCGTCCAGCGGATCAATGGCGCCGGTATCTGTCGTACCTGCCGATCCGACTACCAGAAATGGTCGCAATCCATTGGATTTATCAGTTTTTATTTGCTCCTGTAATATGGCGGTATTCATTCTGAAATGCCCATCCATCGGCACATAACGAATTTGCGCTTCCGCCAATCCAGCAATTCTAATGGCTTTTTGAACACAATGATGCACTTGTTTGGTAAGATAAATAACTGCCTTTTCCACATCTTTTGACTTGATGTTTTGGGCGTCGCGGGCGGTCACGATGGCAATCAAATTGGCAATGCTGCCGCCGCTGGTAAGGTTTCCCAGCGCCGAATCAGGATAGCCGACCATAGCGCACATCCAACGGGTAAGTTGATTTTCAAGCCTGACCGCGCCCGGGTTGGCAAAAAAAATCCCCGCATAACGATTCGTGACGGCTGCAAGGTAATCGCCCATGGCTGTCGGGTAGATGCCGCCACCGGGTATGTAGCCCAGATGTGCGCCGGAAGCAGGATTTATACCGTAATTATCTACCTCTTTGTGTAAAGTTTTTAAAATTTCTTCTATCGGTTTGCCTTCTTCCTGAATTTTAAAATTGTAAAAATCTGCGGCATTTCCCTGCTTTTTTTCAAAACCTTTGACATCCTCTAGCCCGTCCAAAAAATCATCGGCATATCGAAGCATTTTTTCATTCCAATCGGAGCGTTTGTCCGGATCGGGTTCCAGTAAACGGGCAATTTTTTCAAGCTTCAATATTTTTTCTTTCATAAAAACGCACCTTTAAAAGGTTACATTTTTTACCATGACTTTATCTCCGCGCTTCACCGCCACGCGGGCAGTGTCGCCTTTTTTAAATTTGCTCAAACCCTCCATGTAGTCATAAATATTTTTCACATCTATGTCTCCGATTTTTATGACGATGTCTCCCTTTTCCAATCCGGCATTGGCGGCGGGCTTGTCTTCCGTCACGCCATCTATGCGCATTCCTTCGCCCTGATACACGTAATCGGGCATTACGCCGAGGCTCACTTTAAAGGCCGCGGCTTTTCTGCCCTGGTCTTCGTCTTTGGTTTTTGTAAAGGTGAGTTTTCCCTGACCGTCAAGTATTTTTATAAGACTAAAAATATACTCCGACACTTCTGCAATGCCTTCGTAATTGACCAATTCACTATCGTCGGCGGGCTTGTGATAATCAGAATGTTGACCCGTAAAAAAATGAATAGCCGGAATATCCTGCAAATAAAAAGAAGTATGATCCGAAGGCCCGATACCCGAATCGGAGGTATTGATTTTAAGCTCGCTGTTGATTTTGGGAAGCGCTTCTTTCCAGCTTGGCGAAGTACCCACTCCGTTGATCACGATTACCTTTTCGGCGTTTAATCTGCCCACCATATCCATATTCACCATATAGTTCACCTTTTTCAGGTCAATGGTCGGCGTCATGGTAAAGTTTTTTGAACCAAACAAACCCATTTCTTCTCCCGAAAATCCGATAAAAAGATAGTTGTTGTTTTTTATTTCGGAGTTTTTCAGCGCTTCGGCAAGGTAAAGCATACTGGCTACGCCGCTCGCATTATCATCTGCGCCGTTGTGTATGTCGGGTTGTCCGGTGTGCAGAGAGCCAAAATCGCCCATACCCAGGTGGTCATAATGTGCGCCGATAATGACCGTGTTGTCAGCGCCGTTGTCAAGGTAAGCAACCACATTTTGTCCGGTGCGTTTTTCGCCGGGTGCTTCGCTGTGCGGATTGCTTTTATAGTCAAAATTGAATTTATGAAACCAGCCGCCGTCAGAGCCTTTTGGCGTCAGTCCAATCTGTTCAAATCTGGTAGCGATGTACCGGGCGGCGAGGCGTTCGCCTTCTGTGCCCGTACTTCGTCCCTGCAAAAGATCGGATGAGAGATACACCACATCCACACGCAATTGTTGCAAAATATTTTCATCTGCCTGCGCGGACGCAGATATGACTGCCAATAATTGAATCGCCAGAAGCAGTAAGCTGTTTTTCAAAAATTTCATTATTCTGATTTTAATTTTTTTTAAAATGTCTGCAAAAATAGCAAAAGCCGCCATGCTCCGTAAAGTGGCCTGAAAAAAGGAAACCGGGACGGGTAAAAATGAAATTTCTTTGACAAATGCTACATCATTTCTTCCAGTTGGTACAATAACCATTCGCGTTCAGTCAACGGTTCTGCGGACAATATTTCCTCTTTGAGTTTTTTTAATTCAGACTTTTGAAAAGGATTCACCGTGTTCAGTTTTCCTGTAAAATGTACGATGTTCAGATAGTTTTCGCGATGATACCCGATTACTCTTTTCCTGCGGATAAAATTTTTCATAGCGTCCAGATGCGCATTGAGCAGGTCTGTCGAATCTTGTTCAAAAAATATTTTCAACAGAATAGTTTTTGCGCCCAGATTGGTTAGCAAGTCTTTGTATTCGGCTTTTTGCAGCAGACTTATCGCTGTGGAAAAATGCCGGCGTGCGTATTCCAACCGCGCCATATTGTAGCTGAAAGTACTTTCGCGATGATTTTTTTCGATAAATGGCTGATAGCTTTTCAAAAAGTTTTCTACCCAGTCAAATTCATTCAACTGAAGTCCGATGCCCACAATATTGCTGTAAGTAAATCTTGATAAGAGTCCTTTTTCTATAAAAATTTCATTTTGAATCCCCCTTTGATACAAATCAAATCCTTCGCGAAAGTAAGGCCGCTTTCCTTCGTTGATCTGACGGATGCAATAATTTATGGCCAACAAGTAAAGATCACGCAGCTCCTGCTCGGGAAAATGTTTCGAAAATAAAAAAAGATGATTTTTAAAATTTTGAAAATGTACTTCTTCCTGCGCGTGTGTCAGCGCGTAAAAAGCGTGATAATAAATACCGACCGCCGGCTCCGAAAGCATTTGCGGATATTGCCGAAGATACTCCAGCACTGCTGCGAGCAATCCATGCCGGTAGTCTGATTTGTAAACAGCCTGGTGGGTCAGCAAAATACAAGACTGCCGTAGTTTTTCGGCTATAAAAAAAGTGTCGAGCGCATCAGTCACTTCTTGCAAGTTCAGCGCAGCAGAGCGCCCCTGGGCAGATTCCATGTAATATTGTTCGACAGAGAGCGCGTATCGCTGCCGCCAAAATGTAGCATTGCGTTCTTTTTTGCTGCTGAGCGACCGGCGCGCCAGTGTTTTGGTGGTCTGAAAATGCCGGCTCAGTTTTCTTGAGCGATAAACCTCCGCAAGTTGTATTTTTGTGTCGCTTTCTTCGGCAAGAGCCTTTTTCACCACGAGGTAAGACTCCAGGCATTTCAAAAGTGCGCTCATTACCAGCCTGATTTTGACATCACTGTAGGCTTCGTCGGGAAAAATTTTTTTAAAAGCGGTCGTCTTATCGGGAGGAAATTTATTAGCGTCTCTGTTGTTGATTAAAAAATCAGCTAAAACACTCACTTCTTTTTGTGTATTGAAAAAAGGCGAACGGACGAATTTTTTCAACTCGCGCAATTCCGGCTTTTCCAGCGTCTGAAATAGTTCTATCAAGCGGCTTTTTTTCATAAAAATTTTGTCATTTTTTTCTACAAATTTTAGCCAAAAAAATCAATAAAAAAAGGCTTTTTGAAAGAATAAATTTGTAATAAAAAATTACAAAACTTAAAAAATGTCTTTTTTACAGAAATTAATTCATCTGACTTTTGTAGGGTCAGGAAAACCAATTTTTTACTCATCTCCAAAAGCTATTTCCCATGAGACAATGGTTATGTAAAAACGTATCGTACACTTGTTTTTTCTTACTGGCTTTTCTGTTCATGAATAGCCCCAAAACCGACGCACAAGTTGTTTTTAATGTAAACACCAGCACGCCTGGCGTCAATAATCAGGTCGTGACCGAGATATCCGTCCAGAATTTTACGAATATCATGTCAATGCAGTTTAGTGTGCAGTGGGACCCCTCGATCTTAAGATTTGACTCCGTAGGCGGAATAGCTCTTCCACGTTTAACACATTTTATTGTTGATCCACTACAGTCGGGCATACTCAACTTTCTTTGGGAAGAAGAACTTTTCAACCCGGTGACTTTGGCTGACGGGAGTCCTATTTTTTATATCTATTTTTCGGCAATTAGTACCCACCTGCAACCAGCTGTATGTATCAGTAACTTTCCTGTACCCGTAGAAGTGACTGATGGCAATATGGTTGTTCCGCACATGATCAATTGCGCACTCGGCGACTTCTCTTTTATAGAAGGAAATGTTTATTATGATCAAAATAACGATTGCGCGTTAACGCAAAATGATGGAAGATTAACAGCCTGGACGGTAATTGCAGAAAAAAACGGCGCCCGAAGATATGCCAGAACCGACCCGAATGGTTTTTACAAACTGTTCGTCGAAGTAGGTGCTTACGAAGTTTCGGTCGTACCCCCGGTTCATTATTGGACACCTTGCCAACCCACCCAAACCGTCATAGTAACGGCACCCGATCAAGTATATATGCTAGACATCGGCGTACAATCCAACATGGAATGCCCTTTTATGGAGGTTAGTGTTTCGGCTCCTTTTTTGCGTCGTTGCTTCCCTTCCACCTACCATGTAAACTACTGCAACAAGGGTACTATTGATGCTTCCAATACCTATGTGGAAGTGACACTTGATCCGTATATGACTATGTTGTCAAGCTCCATACCCTGGTCTTCTACCGACGGGCAGACTTACACATTTCCGCTGGGAGACGTGACTGCGGGAGCTTGCGGCAGTTTTTACCTGAATGCACTCATTGATTGCAATACAACAGTGATTGGACAGACACACTGCACCAAAGCGCATATTTACCCCGATGAACTTTGTAGCGACATACCCTGGACAGGCGCTTCGATAGAAACTACCGGCGAGTGCAGCGGCGATTCAATTATATTTTTGATAAAAAACGTGGGACAAGGCAGTATGACTGCCGAGCGTAATTATATCGTCATTGAAGACGCCGTTATGTATCGTCCGCAACCTTTTCAACTGGATAGCGGTGAAGAAATCCGCATACCCATGAAAGCTAACGGAAAAACTTTCAGACTGCGCGCCGATCAGGAGCCGGATCACCCCGGAAACAGTACGCCGACAGTAGCTATCGAAGGCTGCGGAACAGACGCCCAGGGAAATTTCAGCACCGGCTTTGTCACCATTTTCGCAGAAAATGACGGCGACGCTTTTATTGATTTCGATTGTCAGGAAAACAGAGGATCTTTTGACCCGAACGATAAGCAAGGCTTTCCGAAAGGCGCGGGCACAGAAAAATATGTTGACCAAAACACCGATTTGGAGTACATGATTCGCTTTCAAAATACCGGTACCGACACCGCTTTCAATGTCGTGATACTGGACACGCTTTCGTCATTTCTGGACGCCAAAACAGTAAGTCCGGGAAGCTCAAGTCATCAGTATGATTTTGAAATTTTAGGCGAAGGCGTTTTGCGGTTTTCTTTCAGAAACATCATGTTGCCTGACAGCAATATCAACGAACCCAACTCTCACGGCTTCGTACACTACCGCGTGCGGCAACAAAAAAATGTGGCTTTACAAAGCAAGATTTACAACGAAGCGGCTATTTATTTCGACTTTAATCCTCCCGTGATCACCAACGAAGTTTTGCACACCGTTGGCAAAGATTTTTTACAGGTAGTAAGTTCTCAGCAAATTTTTGAGCAGGGTGTAAAAATCTCCGTCACGCCCAATCCCATTTTCGAAAAAGCTGTTTTTGAAATAACGGGCAAAGAAATGAGCGATGGCTTTTTGAAAATTTTCGATTTAAAAGGCAAGCCTGTTTTTGAAAAAAGATTTGCCGGACAGCAGGTCGTTTTACAAAAAAATGATCTTGCCGGCGGATTTTATTTTTACAAAATAGAAACCGATGGAAAAATCATCGGAACCGGAAAATTTGTAATTCAATAAAGAGAAAAAAATTGGTTTAAAAAACGGGACGATAGCGCAGGCTTCGTCCCGTTTGCATTTTAACGCACCAGCAACATACGTTTTGACTCGCTGCCTTTCGGCGTGGTAAGCCGGTAAAAATAAACGCCCGGCTGCGGAAACAAATCGGATTTTAAGACGACCGTTCGCTTGCCCGGAAGAAAATTTTCGGCGGCTTGAAAAATTACATTTCCCGCCACGTCGGTCACTTCCAAAACGCCGCTGGTCGGCGTTTTTATAAAAAACTCTATTTGGGTTTCGCCGGAAAACGGATTGGGTCTGTTTTGAAAAAGGTAAAAATCCTGCGCCTCAAAAATTATCCCCGGATTTAAAAATTCCAGCCCGAGCGGCCTGGTTTCGAGCGTCTGATCGTACCATTCGGCTTTGATTACATCGGAATTCAAAGCAAGCGCATCGGAGAGTTTTCCGTCTTTATTCGCCTCAAATTCAACATAAAAAAGTGCTTGTGAGACATCCGCGACGCGCCCGTTCCAACTCGCCGCCAGCAGCCCTTTTTCTATTTTTTCAAAACCAAAATTTTCAATAGAAATATCTTCCGCGCCGCCGCCACTTACATTTTTAAAAGTAAGCGCCTCGGGTGCAAATTTCAGGGTAAACTGAAACCCCCCAGGAATTTTCTGCTCTCCGGAAATGAAAGAGATTTTCAGTTTTTCACCTTTTTTGAACCCGCGGTCGTCCGTACGAAAAATGGCCGGCGCCGCACGCTCCCGGTCTTCAAGCTCTGTCCCGGTCAGATCGATCGTGGCATTGCCGTTCAAATCACCCACTTTTACCGCTACAAAATCTGCCGGACGATTCATTTGATCGAGTCCGTCGAAAACAATTTTTTCGGGAAAATTCTCCGCCAGCGGATTTGCAGGATTTCGAAAAACGTAACGCCGCTCAACAAACCGCCATGAGGTATTATTGGAAAATTTGTTGCGAATGCCGAGTATCATTTTCCGAAGTTCAATTACATCTGCAATCGTGATTGTGCCGGAGCGGTTGACGTCGGCAGCGATGATTTTATAAGGCGAACTCAGGCGCTGCGTGTTCAAAATATGTTTTGTCATCAAAACCAAATCAAACGTCGTGACGCCGTTCATCGGGTCGTCGTTTTTATACGGCGCTATTTCGGCGGGTATTCCGTCGGCAGCCATATTGTCAAAAATAAAAAGCCCGTAATTATTGGTCACTCCTGCCCGGTCAATAGTCGGGCAGTACATGTTTACCTCCGTATTTTTTAACACCCTGTTGTATGGTGTTTTTATTTGCCCGGCTATGAATGTACGTGGCGCCTGCCGGCTTCCGCAAACCCCGTTGGGATCTATCAGCATAATTGTATCCGTGCAGGTACTCGTATTTCCGAAAGTGTCTCTGACGGTGGCTGTTACGATTTTTATAGCTCCGTTTGCCAGGCTGTCGCAGTCAAATTTGTCAGGACTGATTTGTATGCTGATGGGGGAGCAATAATCCAGCGTGGTTTCGGGATTCAGAATATCAAAAGGCATGACCATAGCCAGCCCCGTAGTAGTGTCAAATTCTATCGGAATAATAGCCGGCAAACATTCTATCAGCGGCGG
>CALMIT010000316.1 GCA_937864255.1 uncultured Saprospiraceae bacterium | reverse complement strand
GCGGTTTCTTCGCCGCAGATGTAAGCGCCCTGCGCTTTGATGACTTTAAAATCAAAATTGAAACCCGAACCCAAAATATTTTCACCCAGCCATTTTGCCTCGTAAAGCGTCTCGATCGCGTCCTGCACTATCTCGACCGACTCGGGATATTCGCCGCGGATGTACATCACGCTCCAATTCGCGCCGGCGATATAGCCGGCTATCATCATACCCATCAGCAGCGCGTGCGGGCGCTGCTCCATGATGTAGCGGTCGGAGTATGCGCCGGGGTCGCCCTCGTCGGCATTGCACACGATGAATTTGGTGTCGGAAGCCGCCTGCCGGCAGGAATCCAGCTTGAACGCCATCGAAAAACCGGCGCCGCCGCGTCCGCGCAGCCCGCTGTCTTTCAGTTCGGCGAGTAGCGCTTCGGGACTTTTGGAGAGGCAGTTTTTAAAAATGCTGTAATATTCGGAAGGTTCGGGGTAGGGAGCGGTCAGGATGGCCGTGCCCGAATGCCCGACCTGATAATAGTCGTAAACGGCTGATTTTGAGTTTTTTATGTTTTCGATCCGGTCAACGGCGCTGCCGGAGTAATTTTTGCCTTCGTAGTGAAAAGCGTGGTTTTCGTGGCAGCGGCCGAGGCAGCACATCGCGCCGATTTCGCCGGCGTCAAAATGATGACTCAATTTGGACTGGAGCGTGGACTGGGTGCCGGCGGTGAGGCAGGCGCTGCCGTTGCAGACGTACACCTTTTTGCCCTGGTTTTCGGGGCGCAGAAAATCGTAGAAAGATACGGCGCCAAAAACGTTGGCTTTGCCGACCAGAAACTCGTCGCGCAGCCTGTCCATTTCTTCGGGGTCGGGTGTGCCTGTTTTTTCGGCGGCGCGCCCCAGGAGTTCAAACAGGTTTTTATCCAATCCCTTCCTGCCCGAAAGTTCGCTAAGGTTTTTAGACATGGTAGATATTTTGTGGTTCGCTACAAATCTGGAATTTAATTAGCTTGTACCGACCCGCAAAATACGATTTTTTTGGTTTTGGGAAATGGTGGCGATGATGAGTTAATACTTAAGCGGTTAGGTTTTTATCTTGCTGTCAGAGACAGGCTGAAATTCGGTTGAAGTTTGGAAACTTCAACCAGCGAGGGGTTCGCCGAACGGTCTGGCTAAACGCAGTAGCCCCGCATAGGGGCTATTGCCGTTTTAGCCTTTGTTCGCTTCTCGCCTTCTTTTTCTTTTATATTCCTTTAAATTGGGGACAGTCCCATTGGTAGGCATTTAACTCTGTATTCCGAAGCACAATTCTGCCGATATATCCCTTCTCGATATGAAATACCAATTTGGCTAAAAAAGACCTGACATCTCTTAGTTCAGATGTTTCTTCATTCAACCCATTCGCTCCATAGAGATAAATGAAAAATAACTGTTCATCTTCGGATTTGAATACACTTAAAGGTCGAATTGACTTAAATGTATTGCAAAAGTTGGGAAAAAATAAATTAGAATACGCTTCAGCAGGTATACCAATTTGCTTGTTGCCAATTTGAATATTTATTTTGTTAATTGCTTGTACTTCTAATTCACTTGAAAATAATCCATAAGCAGGGTTGCCGTCAACTGTTTCAATAAATTTGGGGTCATTTTCGGTTATTTCAACATAAGTCAGTTTATGGTCATTTAGGTTAATCAAAGATTTTCCAACCTCAATATTTATTTTTTGCTCTGAAATAATATCTTCAATTTGAACAGAAGTATCAGTACAAAAAAGTGTTTTGAGTTGGATTAAATCTTCTTGGAAGGTAATGTACTGTTTCAATTCGGGATGAGTTCTCGAAACATAATCAACAAGTAAAGTATCCCTATAATAGTCAATCATGTGTCTATCCAATTGCCCACAATTTTCATCTTTAATTTTTGAAATCATTTGATTTTGGCTTGTGCAACTTGTACCCCAAAAGCAAAGAATAAAAAGCATTAAAAAATTGATTGACTTTTTCATTAGTTTCTCTTTTTATTTGAGTTAACATTTTGTGCTTGAAACGGGGTAACGGGTGAATAATAAAGCCGCACACCTTGATTTAATGTCCTTGCAGCGGGTCTTTCTACATACTTCATCACCAATTCCTCTGTCATTTGATTACCATATTTAGGGTCGTTAAAC
>CALMIT010000315.1 GCA_937864255.1 uncultured Saprospiraceae bacterium | reverse complement strand
TAAAATGTCCGATGGAATTGTCCACTTATTTCAGGATCAATGCGGCCAACACCGGTCAGTTCGAACGTACACTTATCGTTGCCGAAGAAAGCAGTTATGTCAGCTACCTGGAAGGTTGCACGGCGCCGATGCGCGACGAAAACCAGTTGCACGCCGCAGTAGTGGAATTAGTGACGATGGACGATGCAACGATTAAATATTCTACCGTCCAAAACTGGTATCCGGGTGACAAGGAAGGCAAAGGCGGCATTTACAACTTTGTAACCAAGCGTGGACTCTGTGCCGGAAAAAATTCAAAAATAACCTGGACACAGGTAGAAACCGGTTCAGCGATTACCTGGAAATACCCGAGTTGCGTACTGAAGGGCGACTATTCCGTGGGCGAGTTTTACTCGGTGGCTGTCACCAACAACCGCCAGCAAGCCGATACCGGCACGAAAATGATTCACCTGGGTAAGAACACGAAAAGCACCATTATTTCAAAAGGAATTTCTGCCGGACACAGCCACAACAGTTATCGCGGACTGGTCAAAATTGGTAAAAAGGCAACCAATTCCCATAACTTTTCGCAGTGTGATTCTATGTTGATGGGCGACAAATGCGGCGCACACACTTTTCCGTATTTGGAAGTGGAAAACAATTCTGCCAAAGTAGAACACGAAGCCACTACATCCAAAATCGGAGAAGATCAACTTTTTTACCTTATGCAACGCGGACTCAAAGAAGAAGACGCCATCAATATGATCGTAAACGGATTTTGTAAAGACGTATTCAGGGAGCTACCGATGGAATTTGCCGCCGAAGCGCAAAAACTTCTGGCTATCAGCCTGGAAGGCAGCGTGGGATAAAATTTTAAAATTAAAAAGACGAATCAAGATGTTGGTTATCAATAATTTACAAGTAGAAATCGAGGGTAAAAAAATTCTGAATGGCATCAGCCTCGAAGTCAATCCCGGCGAAGTACACGCCATTATGGGGCCAAACGGATCCGGTAAAAGTACCCTGGCAAACGTGTTGGCCGGCAGAGAGGAATACGCCGTGACCGATGGGGAAATACTTTTTGAAAAGCAGGATTTGCTGGAAATGGAAGTGGACGAACGTGCGCAGGCAGGCATCTTTTTAGCTTTTCAGTACCCGGTGGAAATTCCTGGCGTGAGTACCGCCACCTTTCTTAAAAGCGCAGTCAATGCAGTCAGAAAAGCACAAGGAAAAACCGAGCTTACTCCCGTGGAAATGCTCAAATTGATGCGCGAGAAAATAAAAATGCTGGGAATGGATGAAAAATTTCTCCAGCGATCTTTGAACGAAGGATTTTCGGGCGGAGAGAAGAAGAGAAACGAAATGCTTCAAATGGCGCTGCTCGAGCCGAAGTTGGCTGTTTTGGATGAAACCGATTCGGGACTCGATATTGATGCGCTCAAAATCGTATCAGACACGGTCAACCAAATGCGCGACGGGCAGCGGAGTTTTGTCATAGTCACTCATTATCAAAGACTTCTGAATTATATCGTGCCGGATTTTGTACACGTTTTGTACAATGGCAGAATTGTAAAATCCGGCGATAAATCGCTGGCTTTGAAACTCGAAGAACAAGGATACGACTGGATCAAAGAAGAAGCCAACGCGCAATTCGCCTGAATACAGGCGCTCAAAAAAATGGATTTTAAAAGGTTTTAATCAATTTGAAATGTCGAATTTGACTGACATAGCGATAAGTCCGAAGGATTATTTTCTGCAAATTTTTAAAAAAGACGAATTTGCCTGGAACGGACTAAAAGATCATCCGCTCAACCTGCTCAGGAAAAAAGCCGCTGAAAAATTTGAGCAAATGGATTTTCCGACGCGCAGAGACGAAAATTGGAAATACACCTCAGTAAGTAATATTCTCAACGCGCAATTCGGAGAAGCATCCGAAAAAATAGCGCAAAAACCGCTGCCCGAAAATATCAGAATACCCGGCTTGGATGCGCATTATCTGGTTTTCGTAAACGGCATTTTCGACGAAGAACTTTCCGATTCGGGCTTTTCGCAGGCAGGTTTGCACATCGTCCGCATCGGTGATTATCCGAATAATTCGGAGCATAAAGACTTGATTTTGAATATTTTGGAAACAAGTCTTGAACACGTCGAAAATGCTTTTGGAGCACTAAATCTGGCGGTTGCCAAAAACGGCATTTTAATCAAAGCCGATAAAAATGTGCAGGTTGAAAAACCGGTTTGCCTCCTCCACATTGACACGGATGAAAATGCTCCGTCGGTGTTTTTTCCGCAAATTTTTGTGAAAGCCGAGACCGGCAGCCGCCTGTCTGTGATCGAGCATTTCAGCAGCATCGGAGGAATTTCCAAAAACTTTTCCAACGCCCTCGCGCAATTTTTTGTAGAAAAAAATGCCCGGCTCGATCACTATAAAATTCAAAATCTGCACACGAGTACCTCCCAAATTTCAAATTGCCATGTGTGGCAAAAAAGAGACAGCCTTTTTAATTCCTTCGCGGTGGATTTGGGTGGAAAAATTGTCAGAAATAATCTTTCAGCCATACTCACGGACACAAATACGGAAACGCATTTATACGGCACTTACCTGCCGACGGCGGAGCAACACATTGACAACCAGACATTTATAGACCACGCTTTTCCGAATTGCTTCAGCAATGAATTGTACAAAGGCGTGATAGGTGCAGGCGGACGAGGCGTTTTTAACGGAAAAGTAATGGTGCGTCCGGATGCGCAAAAAACCAACGCTTTTCAGCAAAATGCCAACTTGCTTTTGGACGACTCGGCAATTATGGACTCAAAACCGCAATTGGAAATTTTTGCCGACGACGTGAAGTGCAGCCACGGCGCCACGATTGGTCAATTGGATGAAGCCTCCGTTTTTTATCTGCGCTCCCGCGGCATAAACGAGGCCGACGCCAGGGCGCTTTTGCAATACGCTTTTTTGGGCGAGGTGATAGAAAATTTTCAAATCCAGCCGCTCAAATCAGCCGTCGAGCAGTTGGTTTTGAATAAACTGAACCAATAAAATGCTGACAAAATCATTCGATAAAACCAAAACTGATTTTCAAAAAATCAGGGAAGATTTTCCAATTCTTTTCACAGAAATGAACGGGAAGCCTTTGGTTTATCTTGATAGCGCGGCATCCAGTCAAAAACCCACCGAGGTAGTTGAAGCCATCAGTCAGTATTATTACCAAACGCACGCCAATGTGCCCCGCGGCGTGTACCAACTCAGCCAGCGCTCTACCGAAGCCTTTGAAACCGCAAGAAAAAAAGTCCGGGACTTCATCAACGCCCGCCACGACCATGAAATAATTTTTACAAAAGGCACGACCGAAGGCGTCAACCTGTTGTCCAGTACTTTTTCACGC
>CALMIT010000314.1 GCA_937864255.1 uncultured Saprospiraceae bacterium | reverse complement strand
CGTTTTTGCCGTAAAGCGCGGATTTCGTAGCTGAAAAATAGGGCGGGTCTAAAAAAATAAAAACATCCTCACCAGGCTCGGTTACCACTTTTTCATAATCCAAGTTGGTAATTTTCACGCCCTGCAAAAGCGGCGGCAATTGCTCCAGCCGCCGGATGCTCGAATCGGTAAATCTCTTTTGAAAAGCCTGGTTGGAAAAACCGCCGCTCTCCGCCGTACCCGAAAAAGTGATGCGGTTTAAAATAAAAAACGCGGCTGCTTGTCTGGCGGGATCAAAGTGCGGCATCTGCTCCGTCAAAAAACGGTGCAAGTCCCTGCCTTCCTGAAATTCTGATTTCCATTTTAAAATTTGGGCGAGTACTACTTCGGCATTTTCGCCCGTCTGCTGCCAAAAATGAAAAAGCTGCGGGTAAATATCATTGATCCAAAAAACAGCATCGGGAAACTGCTGGCGGCAATGCAAAAAAACCGAACCGCCGCCCACCATCGGCTCTCTGAACTCCCTGAATTCGGGAATCAGGGCGCTGATGGAGCCGATGGCTTTACTCTTGCCCCCGGGATACCGTAAAGGACTTTTTATCATTCAAAAATCTGGCTTGTCTTACTTTTTCTTGGTGGCGAAACTGCCCGGCTCAGCGGCTTCGATGATTTGTTTCACCTCGTTCAGGCTCAGTTTGGCGGCTTCTTCCTGCTCCATTTTTTTGCCTTCCACTTTCGGCAGGTTGATGAATTTTTTGCCAAACCGGATGAACGGGCCCCAGCGACCGTTTTCGATACTGATTTTTTCCGATTCCCAATTTTGAATGTAGCGATTGGATTCTTTTTCCATTTTGGTCTGAATCAACTCAATCGCCTCTTTTTCGGTCAACTGCTCAAAATTGTATTTCTTCGGCACATTCACGTACAAATCATTCCATTTTACAAAGGGACCAAACCTGCCTTTGCCTTTATTGATGGGTTTGCCTTCAAAATAGCCCATCGGCGCATCCGCGTCCTGTTTGGATTTTATCAATTCGACGGCGCGCTCCATTTGCACATCCAGCGGGTCTTCGCCGCGCGGAATACTCACGAAAAAATCTTCGCCCCAGCGCACATACGGCCCAAAACGCCCCACCCCGATCGTCACGTCCTTGCCTTCGTACTCTCCGATAGATTTGGGCAAT
>CALMIT010000313.1 GCA_937864255.1 uncultured Saprospiraceae bacterium | reverse complement strand
TCCAAATGGTCGGGAACGCCGTCGCCGTCCGTGTCAAAAATGGCGGGTAGCTGGTCGCAAATCCCGTCGTTATCTACATCGGCGCAGTTTAGATTAAAAATATTGTCGTCAGCATCGTGATAATTCAAAATGCCGTCGCCGTCGTTATCGCCGCTGGGGTCAATATTTGCCGGCAAGCAGGAAAAGCCGCCGGAGGGATTACAATATTCCAACTTATCAGGTACGCCGTCGTTATCGTCATCAATGTCGTCAATATCTTGTATGCCGTCGCCATCAGCGTCGGTAAAAGGCGGATCCATACAATCCACCACAATATCAACCTCCAACTGTCCCGTCAGCGCTCCGTCAAAGTCTATGTAAGTCCAATAATCCAATAATTTTTCATTACCAAAACCATTGGAATACGTGAATGGAGTGCCCGTGGGAAGCGGCTGCAAGGGCCTGCCTCCCCCGCTGACGGGTCCGCCAATAGAGGCGTGATTGTAAAAAAAAGAACTTGGATTAGAAACCGGCAGATTGTTCAATAAGCGGATAGTTACACCGCCGTTATTGTTTTCCACATCGTGCATCATTATATGCACTTCGCCGGCGTGGAGCGACAATGTATAGTTGAGCCGCATGCCGTTCATCACGGGCAGGTCAAGACCAAAACCGTCTTTTCCATCCCAAAAAATCGAGTCTTCGCCGACGGTTACATACTTATAAAGCGCCCTGTCCACAGGGTCGGAAAAGGAACCATTGTTATTGATATCTATCCTCAATTCGGCGTTGCCGTCTTTGTCTGTCGAAAACTTGAAATAGCCGCCGATACCCGTGATCACGGAATTGGGGAGGCAAGGCTCGCCGCTGGCATTTGTCGCTTCTACTCTGAATCCTTTAAACTCCACGCTAATATCGTTGGGCGCGGAAAACAGCCAGGTAGTGTGGGTGTCATTTCTAAAAATATCCGTCACTTTTGCCGAGGCAGGCATACCGGAATCGGGCAGGTTGAAAAAAACTTTATTATTAAAAATAGGCCCAAAATCCCTGGCTTGCGGTTCGTACAAATAGAAAGTAGAATCAACCCAGGAAGCAGGATCATGCGAACGCACATAATTACCCGTCGGCAAGGAAAT
>CALMIT010000312.1 GCA_937864255.1 uncultured Saprospiraceae bacterium | reverse complement strand
CCTTGATGTCAAGTTTCACCAGATATTTTGTCAATTCTTCCGCCATTCGTTTGGTCAAAGTGGTTACCAAAATCCGTTCTTTTCTTTTGATGCGTTCGTCAATTTCTTCCAATAAATCGTCAATTTGATTAATGCTCGGACGCACTTCGATGGGCGGATCGAGCAGCCCGGTAGGACGTATCAACTGTTCTACAATTTCTCCGCCGGTTTGTTCCAACTCATAATTTCCAGGAGTGGCGCTCACAAAAATTATCTGATTGACCATGCCTTCGAATTCCGTAAAACTCAGCGGGCGATTGTCCAAAGCGGAAGGAAGTCGGAAACCAAAATTGACCAGGCTCAATTTACGTGCCCTGTCGCCACCCCACATACCTCTGAGTTGGGGAATGGTCACGTGGCTTTCATCAATAATCATCAAATAATCATCCGGGAAATAATCAAGCAGGCAAAAAGGCCGCGTACCCGGCTCGCGCCCGTCAAAAAAGCGGGAATAATTTTCCACGCCATTGCAATAGCCGAGTTCCTTGATCATTTCCAAATCAAAAGAAGTGCGCTCTTTGATGCGCCGCGCTTCCAGCAATCTGCCTTCTTTTTCAAAATATTTTTCCTGATGATAAGATTCGTTTTCAATGTCGCGGATGATCTGGTGAATGCGCTCGCGCGGAGGCACGTAAAGGTTTGCCGGAAAAATTGCAGCATTTTCCAAAGACTCTATGCGCTTGCCCGATTCGATTTCGAGTTGATCTATCTGCTCTATTTCGTCGCCCATGAAGGTGACGCGATAGCCGTAATCCACATAAGGCAGGTTGATATCCACCGTGTCGCCGCGAACGCGGAAAGTCGCCCTTCTGAAATCTATTTCCGTACGCGAATACAGACTCTCCACCAAGCGATACAAAAAAGTATTTCTTGAAATAATCTGCCCTTTTTGTATCCTGATGATTCCCGTTTTGTAATCTTCGGGGTTGCCCATACCATAAATGCAGGAAACGGAGGCAACAATGATAATATCCCGCCGTCCGGACAAGAGAGAAGAAGTAGCGCGAAGCCTCAGTTTGTCCACTTCTTCGTTGATCGCCAAATCTTTTTCTATGTAAGTATCGGTCACGGAGATGTAAGCTTCCGGCTGATAATAGTCATAATAAGAAACAAAATACTCCACCGCATTATCCGGGAAAAACTCTTTGAACTCGCCGTAAAGCTGAGCAGTCAGCGTTTTATTGTGCGTCAGCACCAGCGTCGGTTTATTCACCTGAGCGATGACGTTGGCTACCGTAAAAGTTTTTCCCGATCCGGTGACGCCGAGCAGCACCTGAGTCTGCTCGCCCCCCAACACGCCGCCGGTCAATTGTTCGATGGCGCGCGGTTGGTCGCCGGTAGGTTCGAAGGGAGAAACTAATTTGAACGCCATGGTACTCGATTTAGGAAATCAAAAACAGATTTCAGAATAAGAGATTTTTCTTCAAAAAGTTCTAAAAAAGCAAGCGTATAAAAAGTGCCAGCCCAAAGACCATCAAAGCGGCGCCGGAGATTTTTCCCACCCAAAAAATATGTCCGGGCGTAAGCCAGCGGCCGAGTTTTTTAGCAAGCAGTACTTTTAAAAAATCGGTCAGGACAATAGTAAAAAAAATACCGCTCAAAAATAAAATTGTGGACGATGCTGCTACTTCGTCTTCTTTGATGCGGATGGAGACAACGCCCAGCCAGAAAAAAACCGTGAAAGGATTTATCGTATTGATAAAAAAACCTTGCATGAAATGTGCGAGGTTTCCAATGATTTTTTTTCCGGACTTGATGACAGGCTGACGTTCGGGGCGGCGAAAAAATACGCTCATGCCGATAAAAAGCAAAACAAGCCCGCCGCCTATGCTCATACTTTTATCAAAATGCGGCCACTGAACAATCGAACTCAGATAACCAAGCCCGGCCAAGGTAGCCGTTATGAAAAGTAAATCGCTGAACCAGATACCTGCCCCCACCAGCAAACCTGCCCGCATACCTTTTTCCATGGAAGTGTGAATAATGGAAAAAAGAATAGGGCCGACCAAAATAGCCAGCGAAAGCCCCAAAATAATACCGTTGAATAGCTCGGACAAAGCGCTTTTTTTATTAAAATTCTGTAAACTCCACTGATTTTGGCTAACCGGATGAAGGTATAAATCATATTATCAAAAACGCTGTTGGCATCCTTTTTGAAAAAATGATAATAACCACTCATTAACAGTTTTCCCAAACGACAGTTTTTCCCTTTCCTGTTCAGAGTAGCCCTATTGACGCTATTTTGAAGCCAATTTAGTTTTTTAAAAAAAGTTAAATGGATCAATAATGCCGCTTATTGAACAGTCATTCTTTTATCTCAAAAACTAGAAAAATGGAAGCAAAAAAATCAATACCCTTTAAACATCAGAGAGCATTGGAAAAAGCAAAAGAAGAATTGGTTTTCTACCGCGACATCCGCTTTTGGATGGTAGTAATACTTACTACGCTGCTGTTCTTTTTGGTTGCCAACAGCTACCCGATTATTTGGTAGTTATTTTGAAATCTTCAGGCTCAGATCCAGACTTTGAGCCGAATGTGTCAAAGCGCCTACCGAAATAAAATCCACCCCCGTCTGAGCGATTTTTCTGACATTGTGAATAGTAACGCCCCCCGAAGCCTCTGTCTCAAATCGTTTGTCAATAATATTTA
>CALMIT010000311.1 GCA_937864255.1 uncultured Saprospiraceae bacterium | reverse complement strand
AGCCGACCTGCCACTGTCGTGCCCACAATTTTGCCCATACGAGTGCTGCCGGTGGCGCTGATGAGTGGCACGCGGGCATCTTTTGTCATCATTTCGCCCACGCGGTAGTCGCCGTTAATGATGCAATTTACGCCTTCCGGCACGTCATTGGCTGCCAGCACTTTTTGAAAAATATTTTGAACCGCTACAGAACAAAGCGGCGTTTTTTCGGAAGGCTTCCAGATGCACACATCGCCGCAAACCATAGCAATCATGGCGTTCCAGGACCAGACAGCTACCGGGAAATTAAATGCCGAAATGATGCCGACGATACCGAGCGGATGCCACTGTTCGTACATACGGTGGTATGGGCGCTCCGAGTGCATGGTGAGTCCGTAAAGCTGGCGCGAAAGTCCGACCGCAAAATCGCAGATGTCAATCATTTCCTGCACTTCGCCGTAGCCTTCCTGCAGGCTTTTGCCCATTTCGTACGACACGAGTTTGCCGAGCGGTTCTTTGTATTTTCGGAGTTCGTCGCCAAATTGGCGCACTACTTCGCCGCGTTTTGGCGCGGGCACTTCCCGCCAGATTTTGAAAGCAGCCTGTGCTTTTTCCACCACCGCTTCGTATTCTTCCTTGCCGGTTTTGCTCACGCTGCCGATGAAAGCGCCGTCCACCGGTGAATGTGATTGCAGGTATTTGCCAGAATTGGATGATTGTTGTCCGGTGCTGGTACCCGGATTGTGTTTTTTAAGTCCGAGTTTTTTAAAAAAATCGGTATTCATTGTATTGATTTTACTGGTTTGAGAACTTTTTTTTAAAATTTTCAATAAAAAACGCGCCTTATTTTTTTCCAAAAAAGGCGGGCAAAGTTAGAATTTTTGAAAGGAAGCTGCCATTATCGAAATAGGAAATCGCACAACTAAAATCATTTGAAAAAAGAAATTTTGATTTTCAGTTTAAAAACCAAATGCCTCTATTTTCTAATTTTCTGATTTTCAATAGCTTAAGCTGAAATTTTTTGTGTGACCCTTATGCCGAAACCAGTCTATTAATTACTTTTGCTTGAATTTTTATTTTAACCATTTTTAAAATTTGTTTTGAACATGAAAAATCTCTTGTCCGTTGTTGCGCTTTTCGTTGCAGTTTTTGCTATCTCTTGCTCTTCTAATCCAGTAGAATCCGAAGCTTACAAAAAAATGGCTGCCGGTTTGGAAGAATTGAAAACAAACTATACCACCCTCGCCGGTGAATTGAACAACCTGGAGCCTGCTGCTGCTGAAATGAATGCTGCCGTAGGTACGCTTGCTACGCCTGATTCTTCTCTGAATGCTATCGTTGCCCAGTATGGCGAAGTCGTAGCAATGAGCAAAGAAATCAATACAAAACACGCTGAAATGATGAATGCTCAGGCTGAGTTGATGAAAAGCCACACTACTAAAAAAATGGAAGAAATCACTACTGATTTCACTACCATGACTTCAGAGTATGAGCAAATGATGGCTGACGTTAACAGCATCAAAGAAAAAGCTGCCGGTTTGACTACTGCTTACCAGACTGCTTTCGCTGCTGCTCAAGCTGCTGCTACAACGCCTGCAAATAATAAGAAATAATTTTTTTCTGAGTTGTGAAAAAAGCCCGGAAGTCCTCGCGACTCCCGGGCTTTTTCGTTTAAGCCGCTCAGGCTTTTGAAAACCAGGCGAGCAGGTATTTGCCGTTTATTTTCGCAAAATTGAGCAGTGCCACCGTGCCCGACTGACTTTCCGTACTCGAATTATCAATCCGCAACACAGGCAGGCTGTAGTAAGTAGCGCCTTGCGTCAGCCCGAGCGCCTCAGCAGACATGTCGGCAGGGTCGTTTTCGCCCACGGTATTTATTTTTATGGAAGCAAGCGTAGCTTCTTTGATGGTTTCCAGAGTGAAATTGTCAAAAACCCTGAAGTATTCGTAGCGCATATTATCGCCGGTCATTACTTCCGGCAATCCGCGACTGGCAAAATAGCTGCCGCCGTGGAGCGGAAAATGTATCATACTCAGCACGTACACTTTGTTTTCCAGCCCCACGTGTTTTTTGAATTCATTCCAAAAAACCAAAAAATTGCCGTCAAATTTTGAAATATCCACATCAGACGGAATCGGAGGCGGTACCGGCTCGGTTGTTTTTTCGGCAGTTGTTTCCGGCGTCGTAGCCGCATTTTCGGCAGGCTGGTTTTTGCAGGCAAACAAAGCCGAAGCCAGCAATACTACATATAAGCGTTTCATGGGTGAACAAATTTTATTTTTGAAAAAATAGATTGACTCATTTTGTTGAATCGGCTTTCCAGTCGAGTATTTTATCAATCGTACCCGAACTGACGGCATGATAACCCGGCCGCGCTTTTGCATAAATTTTTTCGGCAATGGCTTTTTGTCCGCGGCTCATAAAGGCGCGGTAAATCGGCACAAGAAATTTCCGCCTGCCCACTTTTACCAGGAAGGCTTCGATTTGCGGCAGTATATTTTGCGAATAACCGTTTTGAATAGCCAGTTCGTACCAGGCAGCTTGTATTTCCGCATTTTCCGAATCCGAAAAATTATAACTGTAATCGAGGCGCTTCATCATTGCATCGTCAAGATTTTTGGGCAAATGCCGGATGAAATGAATCCACTCATGCGCCGACCATTCGCGCACCGAAGCCAGACTGGGGCGCTCGCCGCTTTTCAGATTTTGAATAGAAGCATTGACGCGTTCGAATCTTTGCGAGTGCATACGCGGACAATTTTCCGGGATGCCCGGGCCATTTATCCATGGCTCGATATTGACGGCAATACTGTATTTTTCAATCAGGTTTTTATTTAAAAAAGTAATAAACTCCGCCGTCGTGATAGTTTTGAACCGGAAAGTTGAAAAATAAAGTTTCAAAAACTCGTCGAACCGTTCGCGCCCGGCCGTTTGTTCCAGAAGGGTAAGAAAATACGCTCCTTTTTCATAAGCAATATCGTTAGAACCCTCGTCCGGGTCTTTTCCTTTCAGGGTCAGTTTCAAATGAGTCATCGGACTTTGTGGCCCCAAATCCTGAACGTCAAATTCCAGATCCTGGTAGCCGATTTCGGCGAGCATATCTGCGTAGTCTTTGCCGTTCACGGCTTCCATGATGCGCCGTTCGATGTAAGTAGTCACGCCTTCGTTGAGCCAAAAATCGTCCCAGGTGGCATTCGTCACGAGGTTGCCTGACCAGGAATGCGCCAGTTCATGTGCAATCAAAGACACCAGCGACCTGTCGCCCGCAATGATGGTGGGCGTGACAAACGTGAGCCGCGGATTTTCCATGCCGCCGAAAGGAAAACTGGGCGGCAGCACCAGAATATCATACATGCCCCAGGGATAAGGCCCGTACAGCGCTTCGGTGGCTTTGATCATGGCTCCCGTGCCTTCAAACTCAATAAAAGCGCGGTCGCTCATATCCGGCTCCGCTTACACGCCGCATCTTTTGCTGATGGGTTCATACACCAAATCGCCCACCGCCAGCGCCATCAGGTAAGGCGGTATCGGCAGTTCCATATCAAATTCATACACGCCGTCCACGGTTTTTTCCTGCGGATTTTTGGCGCTCATCAGGGCAAGATGGCCGGGAGGCACGGAGACCGTCGCTTTGTACGTAAAACGGATGCCGGGAGAATCCTGGCACGGAATCCAGGAGCGCGTATAAATAGCCTGCCCCTGCGTAAACAAAAACGGAAGCTGTTTGCCGGAAGTCTGATCTTTCGAAAGCCACAACAGCGCCCCCGAGGCGGGCGAGGTAGTATATTCGATGGTCACATATTCGGTTGTGGGTTCGATATTTACAGTCAGTGCCTGACCCAAAAGTTCGTCAGGTTTGGAAAGTGAAAACTTCGTTTCTTTCTCGCCGCCGTTGTGGTCGGTGATGCTGGTTTTTTGAATATTCAGGTCTTTTGTATCAAAAATAATGCGCGAAGCATTTTTGTGGTCTATTTTCCAGCGCGCTTTGCCGGTTAGTATTTTTGTATGGAAATCCACTTTTAAAATCAAATCCAGATGCCGGGTCACGGCTTCTTCCGGCCGCGAATAGCTGTGCGGATCAAGACTGCCTGCGCCGGCAATGTCGGCGGCTTTGGAGTTGTCAATTTTACAATGAATGAAAAGCAAAAAAGGAAGGCAAAAAAGAATAACTTTGAAATGGTGCATAATAAACTTTTTGTTTTCTAACGGATTAGAATAGCGGACTATCTTTGCAAAAAGGACTTTCCGCGTGTACGTACAAAGCCAAATCCGGGTTGCGGCTTCAGTTTTTTAAATAAGTCGCACAGGTTTCCGGCTCATTAAAACGAAAATGGAAAAACTATTTGATAATCACGGCAGAGAAATCAACTATTTGCGGCTTGCAGTGACGGATCGTTGCAATCTGCGCTGTTTTTATTGTATGCCCGAAGAAGGAATCGAATACGTGCCGCGCAAGGAACTGCTGAGCTACGAGGAGATGGAAAGGATTATCCGGGTTTTGTACCCGCTCGGCATTCACAAATTGCGCATCACCGGCGGCGAGCCGTTTTTGAGGAAAGACCTGATGCCGTTTTTGAGAAAAATATCCCGGCTGCCGCAACTGAAAATCCACCTGACCACCAACGGAACGCTCACCGCGCCGCATATTCCCGAATTGAAAGAACTCGGCATCGCTTCTGTCAATCTTTCGCTCGACGTGCTGGACAGGCAGCGGTTTTTTGAAATTACCCGGCGCGATGATTTTGAAAAAGTGATGGACACTTTTCACAGCCTGCTGGAAGCCGGCATTCCCACTAAAATTAACGCGGTGGTCATGGATGAAAAAAACATACAAGACCTGGCGCCGCTTGTAGAACTCACCCGCAACCACGCGGTGGATGTGCGTTTTATTGAAGAAATGCCTTTCAACGGCGAAGGCGCGCATTATCCGAAACTGGTTTGGAATTATCGCCGGATTCTTGATTTTTTAAAATTGCATTTTCCCGGCATCGAAAAAATCGCCGACCCGCCATTTTCCACTTCCATGAATTACTTCATCCCCGGACACAAAGGCAGGGTGGGTATCATCGCCGCTTACAGCCGTACTTTTTGTGGTACCTGCAACCGCATCCGCATCACGCCGCAGGGACTTTTAAAAACCTGCCTGTATGACGACGGCGTTTTTAATGTAAAAGATATTATGCGCTCGGGCGCGACCGACGAGCAAGTGGCAGCGGCATTTTTGCAGGCTCTGGCGCATCGCGCAAAAGATGGCTACGAAGCAGAGCAGCAGCGAAATTTCGGACTACCCGTGAGGGAAAGTATGAGTACTATCGGCGGCTGATTTTTACCAAAAACAATTCAGGGAACTTTGGTAGTGGCAAACAATCTTCGGATACTGAAGCGCTGGCTGCCATTTACCAAAACCACCAGCAAACCGCCCGTTATGGCGATATTTTTCATAAAAAGAATGGATTGCATACGCAGTTGATCCGGCGGGTCATTCCAAAACGAATGCACGATAAAAGTGACGGGTACCCA
>CALMIT010000310.1 GCA_937864255.1 uncultured Saprospiraceae bacterium | reverse complement strand
AATTGGACAGGTATATTTTGTCTTCTTTTTTTGCTCCATTTTTCAAAAAAACAGGTTTTCTGTTTTGAAAAGCCCGCAATTCAAAAGTACCGGCTGTCGAAAAATTTCCCGTACCGTAGTTCATCGGAATGCCTGCCAAAAAAATATCGGCGGCTTGGTGCATTTCTCTGTATTCAAAATCAACGAGTCCGTTCACCGGTCGTCCTTTCGCATCGGTGAGCGCGTCGGCTGGAATGGTGATTTGCGAACCCGATTCGGCAAACCAGTTACCGCCCGTTGCGCCATCCAATTGAAATTTTGAAAAAGCGGGATTCAGTTCAGAGATCGGGGGCCGGATGGAAGAAAATTCCTTTGGAGAGAGTTCATTTTTTTGCCCGGTTTGGCAGGAAATTACGCAGCAAAAAATTCCGAACAGTAGTCCTTGCAGACTGAAATACCTGATTTTCAGCATAGTACAATTATTTGACGGTGAAAAAAAGGTATCGGATTTTTTTCGATAAAACTGGTTTAGGTGTTTAGGGCGTCGAACTCAAAACGCCCGGACAAGAAATTGTAGTGAAATATTTGTCGTAATAATCAACGGCCAATTGTGCGTAAGAGAGCTGCACTCCGTCAAATTTTCGACCGTAAGGAAACGCCTTCACAGGCGCCCAATTGCGTATGGAAGAAATTTTAGCGTCGAATCCCAAATTATAGGCAGCGGCATAAAATGCTGTGCGCTCCTGCGGGGTACAAAAATCTTCCGCCCAAAAACAGGCGTCTGCCACAGCGTAAAACGTGAATGCATACAAAATCTGCCATTTGCTGCTTTTCAGCCGGCGAAGGCGTTCATGTCGCACGGATTGTTCATCGCTCACATCATACTTGGCTACAAAAAGGTATTCGGAAAAAACGGCGGGATTTTGTATAATAATGTCTTCCAGTTTTTCAATGAAGGAAGGTTTCATTTGAAAAATACCGATGGAAAAATCCACCTCGCGGCTGCCGAGGTTTGCATAAATTAACTCAAGAGCGCTCGTTTCAAAAAAATCTTTAACCAGATTATAGCGAATCATTTCGGGAAAAACTACCGCCATTACTTCACGCGGATTTTGTTTGAAGCGATTTGCTGTGGCGCAAATTTCTTCTTCATAAAAATCCAGGTTAATGATAGCTGATTTGATAGCCGACTCGTACTGAGCCGACAAGCCGGAATAAAACAATAAAGCAAAAAGAAAAGAAAGCACGGGTTTCCTCATAATTTTCAAAATGAAAATTTTGTTCATGGGGGTAAAATTTTGGAATTTGGGATACTAATTTGCAACCGGCTCGCGCCGGATTTACTTACAAAACTTTCTTTGGGAACTATGAACTTTTAATGGAGGGCGAAAATTGCAGCAACAAAGATAAAAAGTCAATCGAATTTATATAAAATTTTTTCAAAATATAAAAACGCTTGTTTTTGACACACTTAAATGAAATTTTAAACCATCTTGGCGAAGACAGAGCTGCGCATTTCAACGCTGTGACGCCGCCTACTTTTCAAACCAGCAATTTCGCCTTTCCTGATTTTCAGTCTTTTCAAAATGCTTTTATCAGCGAGATTGACAGCCATTTGTACACACGGGGCAATAATCCCACAGTCGAAATTTTAAGAAAAAAAATGGCAGCATTGGAAGAGACCGAAGACGCCCTGGTTTTTTCAAGCGGTGTGGCTGCAATTGCCGCGGCAGTCATGAGTCAGGTAAGCGCAGGCGATCATGTAGTCTGTGTTGAATCGCCTTATTCCTGGACCAAAACTTTGCTCACCAAATACCTGCCTCGCTTCGGAATTACCCACACTTTTGTGGACGGAAAAAATACCGGCGCCATAGAAGCTGCCATTTTGCCAAATACCAAAGTACTTTTTCTGGAAAGTCCGAATACGATGCTTTTTGAATTGCAGGATTTGGACGCCTGCGCTCAACTCGCAAAAAAACATGGACTGGTCACGATTATTGATAACAGTTACTGCTCCCCTGTTTTTCAAAAACCGGCGAATTTCGGCATAGACATCATCGTCCACTCGGGCACCAAATATTTGAACGGTCACAGCGACGTAGTCTGCGGCGTACTGTGCAGCTCAAAAAAAATCGTCAGGCACATTTTTGAGACAGAACTGATGACTTTGGGCGCTATTATTTCGCCGACAGAGGCTTCGATGATTTTGCGAGGTTTGCGCACCCTGGAACTGAGACTCCGACGCTCAGACGAGAGTGCAGAAAAAATCACGAAACGCCTGCAAAAGCATCCCAAAATAATTGAGGTAAAGTACCCTTTTGCAGAAAATTTTCCACAATCGGCTTTGGCAAGGCGGCAGATGAAAGGCTGCGGCGGTCTTTTTTCAGTACTCGTAAAAACAGATAAAATTGAAAACATGAGACAGTTCGCCGATAAGCTGGAGCGTTTTTTAATGGCAGTTTCCTGGGGCGGACACGAAAGCCTGGTCATTCCGATGGCTGCATTTTTCAATATTCCCGGAAGGGAAAATCCCTCCCTTCCCTGGAATCTGGTTCGCTTTTATATTGGTTTGGAAGACCCTGATTGGCTGTGGGAAGACCTTGAAAAAGCGCTGGAGGTTTTGTAAACAAAAAAGGCGATCCGATTTGGTCGCCTTTTTTGTTTTATAAGTGAAGTCGTTCTTTGCGTGCGAGTAGCGTCTCTTTGGATTCTACTCTTTCGGGATCCGGGACGCAACAATCCACCGGACACACTGCCGCACACTGCGGCTCTTCGTGAAAACCTACGCACTCCGTGCATTTATCCGGCACGATAAAATAATAATCGTCCGAACCCGGATTATGTTTTGAACTCACATCCACCGCTTCGCCGCTTTCCAAAATATATTCGCCGCTCACTGTAGTACCATCAGAAATTGCCCACTCTACCCCGCCTTCATAAATCGCATTATTCGGACATTCCGGCTCGCAAGCGCCGCAATTGATGCATTCATCCGTGATCATTATTGCCATAATCGTCGCTTTAGTGGATTTAAAAAATGAAAATTCATTTCGACAAATATAACTATCGAAATCGTCTGTTCAAACTCTGCTGGCAATTTAGACGAATTAAAAATTGACAAAAAAAGGACAATTACTTGCCCACCGTTTTTATCAACATTCCCTTGCTTACCTGCGCGGTTAGCGTCATACCATTTAAAATGGCCAGTTCCTCCATTCGGGCGGCAGGCGTATTGTATTCCTGCAAAGCCTCTTTTAGGGTGGTCGTTTTATTCACGGTTTTGATGATAACACGCTCCGGTTTTCGATTTAATTTTTCAGGGTCGTTCAAAGTTTTAAAAACCGCCGGCAACTTTTGAAAATTCATTAAAATACTGGTTGAAAGTAGCCAGGTAAGTCATTCCGTGAAACGCATAAATCTGCCCGCCATACTGAATCAGAAAAGTGGCGATGCGCACCGTGTTTTGGGCGGTTTGCGCCTGTCCCTGCTGAGCCGCTTGTTCCGAAACCATTTCAACGGCTGGATTGCCGTTGATGGTCGTGCGCCTGCTTTCCAAAACTTTGAGTTGATAAGCCTGGGTGGTTTTTGAAACAGCCTCGTCCAGCGTTTTGCCTTCTGCCAAAGTGAGCAGCATCAGCGCTTTCCCGTCTTTCGGCGCCATCTGGAATTGAATGGGCGAATTTTCATATTGCCAGCCAGTCGGTACGGGAAACTGAAATTTTAAAACCGGATGATAGAAAAATCCTTTTTCGACAAAACCCTGCTTCGGATCATCGCCATAAACGATGCCGTCAATCATGCGTAAATACTGGTCGCGATTCACATTAAAAGTGGACGCAGGAAAAGTCCGCTGCTCCACAGTCGCCATAGAATGAACTCGCGCGCGCCTGTCGCCCGGATCCGGGTGTGTGGACAAAAATGTCGGTACACTCTGTCCGCTGCTTTCGCCCATTCGTTTCAGCGTATTAAAAAACTCAGCCATCTGGTGTGCGTCGTAGCCTATTTTTGTGGAATATTTTACACCCAGACGGTCAGATTCTTCCTCGTGTTCGCGGCTAAATTTTAAAAAAAGCAAACCGAGGCTTTGCGAGGCGACATCGGCATATTTGCGCAAATCTTCCGACACAATCAGCCCGGCAATCAAGCCGAGTTGTCCGAGTATCTGGCTGGTCTGCTGGCGCGCTCCGTGGCGGGCAGTGACGTGCCCGATTTCGTGCCCCAGCACGCCGGCAAATTCTGCCTCATTATTAAAATGCGCCATAATGCCCCGTGTAAAATAAACGTACCCGCCGGGCACCGCAAACGCGTTGACCACCGGCGAATCCACCACTTTAAACTGGTAAGGCAGGTTCGGGCGGTGCGAAATTTTAGCCATTTCCATACCTTTACGGGTGATAAAATCCTGCAATTTTTGATCTTCATACACCCCGAAAGTGGCAAGCACCGTAGGATTATATTCTTTTCCCATCGCTATTTCCTGCGACTCGGACATAAAAGACAATTCATTTCTGCCGGTCACCGGATTTTTAGAACAATTGTTGAACAGGGGCAGTATGAGCAACAATAAAGTCCATTTTGAAAAAGTGTTTATTCGCATGGTTTTAAAAATTTTGATTTTTTGACGGAAGATTCTTTTTTCGTTTCGCCGCCTTTATTAAATGAGCGAAGAAAAAAGAAAATTTTAAAGGTGAAGTTAAAAGTTTTGGCAGTAAATGCCGATTTGCGTACCAACCTTTTCTCTCTAAAACGGCAAAAGACGAAAAATTAATAAGCGCTTCATTTTTCTATATTTGCCCGTCTTTTCATCATTTTTCACAACCGGAAGGGATGACGCAAAAGTCTGAAAATGCGACCGAAACACCTCTGATGCGGCAGTATCTGAAGGTGAAATCCAAATATCCTGACGCAATTTTGCTTTTCAGGGTCGGCGATTTTTATGAGACTTTTTCAGAAGACGCTATCGTCACCAGCAAAGTGCTGGGCATCGTGCTGACCAACCGCAACAACGGCGGCAGCCAGATAGAACTGGCAGGTTTTCCATTTCATGCACTTGATATGTACCTGCCCCGACTGGTAAGAGCGGGCTATCGCGTAGCTATCTGCGAGCAGTTGGAGAAACCAAGTCCGCAGAAAAAAATAGTGAAGCGCGGCGTCACGGAAGTGATCACGCCGGGCGTAAATGCCGTAGAAACGCTCCTCGACCACAAAACGAGCAATTTTCTGGCATCTATTTTTTTTGGAAAAAACAACCTTGCGGGCATCGCTTTTCTGGATATTTCGACCGGTGAATTTTTGGTGAGCGAGGGCGAACGCAGTTACACAGATAAACTTTTGCAGAGTTTTCAACCTTCCGAAATCATTTTTTCGAAAGACAAAACGAAGGTTTTTGAAAAGGAATTTGGCGACAAATTTTATACTTTCAAACTTGACGAATGGGTCTTTTCGGAAGATTATGCCCGTGAAAAACTACTCGAACACTTCGAAGTTGCTTCGTTGAACGGTTTCGGAATCGAAGAAATGGAA
>CALMIT010000309.1 GCA_937864255.1 uncultured Saprospiraceae bacterium | reverse complement strand
TCATACGCGTCCTGTTCAAAAACAGAAAGCGACTGGTCAACGGGAGCAATAACAAAAGCATTTTCGCCGTCCCGCGCAAATTCAGGAATCCAGCCGTCGTGCGTGGAAAGATTGACAGCGCCGTTCATGGCGGCAGTCATGCCGCTGGTGCCGGAAGCCTCGCGGGGGATACGCGGATTGTTGAGCCAGATATCCGCGCCTTGTTTCACTGATCTCGACAACTCCAGTTCGTAACCCGTCAACACAGCCACATTTTTATAATTTTCACTCAATTTGCAAAGGTGATTGAAAGTTTCGACCGCGCGGTAATCGGTCGGGTAGGGCTTTCCTGCCCAAATCACCTGGACGGGATATTTGTGGTTGTTGAGCAGACTTTCAAATCGCACCAGATCTTTTGCCAGCAAATCCGCCCTTTTATAATCTGCAAACCTCCGCGCCCACACGATGGTAAGCACTTCAGGTTCAAAAAGTTTTCCGCATTGATCCGCCACTATTTTGAAAAGTCCTTTTTTTAATTCGATTTTTCGAGCGCGTAGCTGGTTGTCATTTTTTTTGGCGAGTGCGAGATTCAACTCCTCGTCAGCCCAATATTTCCAGTTTTGAGAGTTGGTCACGTGGTTTATCGGAGCAATATTTTCAAAACTGCCCCACATTTCGCGCGCTACTTCTCCGTGAATCGCCGATACGCCGTTTGCCTTTTTGGAGAGGCGCAGTGCCGCCAGCGTGTGATTAAAAGCATTGCCTTCTTCGCCGGTTATTTTGTGTACCACATCCAGCGGAGTTTTTCCGAAAAAAGACATTTTTTCCAGCAAATTGATGTCGTGTACTTCATTGCCGGCAGGCACTGGCGTGTGCGTGGTGAAAACAAAATGCTGTTTTACTTTTTCCAAATCTTCCCACTGATTGTATTTGTAAAATGCTGCCGCAAGTGCGTGGGCTTCATTCATGTGAAAAACTTCCGGCTCGAAATTCAACTGCTCCAGCAATTTCGCCCTGCCGATGCCCAAAAGCATGTTTTGGGCAATCTTGGTGTTCATGTTGCTGTCGTAAAGTTTTTGTACGATGGTGTGTGAAAGCCAGTCATTTTCCGGTAATTCCGTGGAAAGCAGAAAAATAGGTGCGGTTTCGAAAACCTCCGGCGCCAGATAAAACGCCTTCACCCAAACTTCGTGTTCGTTAATAATGATGGAAAATTTTATGCCCGTATCTTCCAAAAACCAATATTGCTTGTCGCGAAAAAGAACATCCATTTGGTTGTCAGCTTTACGCACTTGATCGTAATAGCCATATTTCCACAAGATGCCGATGCCGATGAGATTTTGGCGAAGATCGTAGGCGCTGCGCATGTGCGAACCGGCGAGAAATCCGAGCCCCCCGGAATAAATTTTCAGTGCCTGATCAATGGCAAATTCCATACTGAAATAAGCCACCGGCTTTTTGTATTTCTGATTGATTTTGTAGGGAACCTTGAAATTGGAAAAATTATTTGCCATGCGTTTTTTTATTTTTGAAAAAGCGCGGCGAAAATAGCCTTTTTTGCAATTTTTGGCTTTGATGCGGTTTTTCTATTTTTACCCGATTCTTTCTTTTACCCGAAAATTTTATTCTAACTATTTGAAAATCAAATTGATGAAAAAGAAATTTCAAAAATTATCCAGCCTGTTATTCATTTTCATTTTCAGCAGCCTGATTGCCTTTGCGGGCGAAGGCATGTGGCTCCCGTTCCTGCTCAAAAAACTCAACGAAAAGGACATGAAGGCGATGGGCATGAAAATCAGCGCGGAGGATATTTACAGCGTAAATAAAGGCAGCCTGAAAGATGCGATAGTGCATTTTGGAGGCGGCTGTACCGGGGAGGTGATTTCCGACCAGGGACTTTTGCTGACCAATCACCACTGCGGTCACAGCTACATCCAGTCGCATTCCACTATGGAAAATAATTATTTGCAAAACGGATTTTGGGCGCGAAACAAACAGGAAGAACTGGCTTGCCCCGGCTTGTTTGTCACGTTCATTTCAAAAATGGAAGACGCCACCGCACAGGTGATGCGCGGCACAACCGCCGCCATGACAGAGGCAGAGCGGCAATCTGCAATTGACAAAAACATCAATGACATAAAGGCTGCTTACCCGCTTGGCAAACAAGAGGAAGTGACCGTCAAACCCTTTTTTGACGGCAATCAGTACATTTTGATAGTCACCGTAAATTACACCGACATCAGGATGGTGGGC
>CALMIT010000308.1 GCA_937864255.1 uncultured Saprospiraceae bacterium | reverse complement strand
TGCTTCCGAATGTCCGCCCACCTTCGGCGTGCCGCAAGGATTGGTCATCGGAATCATGGCCGGGGGAGACCCGGCTATTCGCAAAGCGGTGGAATTTGCCGAAGACGACGAAAATCAGGCATGGGCTGACCTGTCTCAATTTGAAATTTCGGATAAAGACGTACTTGTCGGAATCGCAGCATCGGGGCGTACGCCGTACGTGGTCGGCGGCTTGCGTACGGCACAGCAGCAAGGCATAACTACGGGCTGCATAGTCTGCAATCAGGAATCAGAACTCGCGCAAAATGCTGATTTTCCGGTAGAAGTGATTGTCGGGCCAGAATTCGTCACGGGCAGCACCCGCATGAAATCGGGCACCGCTCAAAAACTGGTTTTAAATATGATTTCCACCACCGTCATGATCCGGTTGGGCAGAGTGCACGGTAACAAAATGGTGGATATGCAACTCTCAAACAACAAACTGGTGAAGCGCGGCATCGCCATGATAGTCAGCGAACTGGGCGTGGATGAAAAAACTGCTGCGGATTTGTTGGAAAAATACGGCTCGGTGCGCAAAGCCGTGGATGGCTTCAAAAATGCGTAATCATCTGAAAAACAGCTTATTACTTTCTCACCCGCTTCATATTTCTGGAGGCATTAGAGTAAAAAATGGCGTTGCGCTGGTTTAAAAACAATTCCTGATCGGGCGACAGACGGCTGTCTTTTTTTGCATTTTTAGCGCCGGTGATCTGCGATTCGTAACGCGCCGAATCCTTTTTTGTCAAAACCACCGCGTTGGGAAAATACTGCCGGTCGCTTTCAAAAATCCATTGTGAGTCTGATTTTTCGGTCAGGTAAAAAGGAACCTGATCGCTGCCCTGCTCTACCGACTGATACAAAACTACCTGCCCGCCTACCTGTTTCAACTGCATTTTTTCGGTGAAAACCGTATCGTCGCCTTGCAGCAAAAAGCCCTTTCCGCTGATCGTGTTGCTGTCTTGCCACACCCAGTTTTCGACAGATTTGCCCAAAGGCAACTGCTGCTCCCAAGCGCCCAGCAGCCAGGAAAAAGAACGAATTGAGCTTTTGCCAAGGTCAGTAACACTGGATTTTTCAGCACTCATCGCACCGGCAACAGGCGGATTAAATGCTTCATTTTCAAGATCTTCGAGTGTCGTATTCATTGCCCTCCGATCAAATTTTTTTACGGCGGGCGGTGGTGCGGGTGTACTTTCGACCATAGCCATTATCGCCTGATCAGAAATGACGGCGGGAGTTGTTTTATTTTTTGAAAACAGTTTTGATTTTTCCGGCTGCGCGGCGGCGATATTTTCTACGTCATCATTTTGCGCATTGTCGTTATAAAGCAGCGCAAGTTTTTCGCGATAAATCTTCATCTGCCCCAGGCTGCGGGCATAATTTTCGGTAGCATCTTCGGCGATCAAAAATTCCAAATCCTGTGGGCGCGCATCACCGGAAGCGAATAGCGGCTTTTGTTCCTGCCCGGAAAGCCAGCGCAGCGTCAATACAAAAAAACCGGCGAGCAAAACAACCGAAGCCGCCACCGACCAGTAAGGCATCCGCACTATTGGTGCGCCTTTTTCGCGGCGGTCCAGCTTTTTTTCGAGCTTTTCCCAGGCGCCTGCGGGAGGCATCTGTGCAAAATCCTGCTCGCGCGATTTGAAAATTTCTATGATGG
>CALMIT010000307.1 GCA_937864255.1 uncultured Saprospiraceae bacterium | reverse complement strand
TTTGTTTTTGCTGGTTGCCGTTTTGTTTTTTGGCAATACGATAAAAGGCGCCACCTCTTGGTTTGCATTTGGCGGGTTTTCATTTCAGCCGGCCGAAATTGCCAAATTCGGTACCTGCTTGGCGCTGTCTTCTTTTCTGAACGATTACAACACCAACCTCAAACATACGCGTTATCAATTGCAGGCGCTGGGTCTGTTGATCGCGCCTATTTTGCTGATTCTGTTGCAACCAGACGCGGGATCGGCGCTCGTGTTTTTGTCTTTTTTCATCATGCTTTTCAGGGAAGGAATGCCTGCCAATTACTTTGCTCTTGGTTTTGGAGCGGCGGCTTTGTTGATCCTCGGACTAATGTTTCCTCCGGCGCCGGTGATCCAGGTTTTGATATTGGCAGCCATCACGGTTTTGCTATTGAATTTTAAAAAGTATAAAATTCAATTGGGTCTTGCCGCCGCGGTGCTGGCGGGCTTGTCTTTTTGGGCTTTTTTAAAACAGTGGGAATGGTGGGCGGTGATGAGCGGGATCGTGATTTTTACGGTGCTTTGTATTTTGCAATGGATGAGAAAAAAGGAGCGCGTCGTCATTTTGATGATAGGCGGATTGGTCATCGCTGCCGACCTGGTGTATATGGCGAATTATGCTTTTAATAATTTTTTGCAGGCGCACCAGAAAGAGCGGATCAACGTCTGGCTCAATCCCTCGGAGTGCGATCCGCGCGGTTCGCTGTACAACGTTTTGCAATCCAAAATGGCCATCGGCTCCGGCGGCTGGCAGGGCAAAGGTTTTTTGCAAGGCACCATGACCAAGTTGAATTACGTACCCGAACAAAGCACGGATTTTATTTTTTGCACCATCGGCGAAGAGCAGGGCTTTTTGGGTGTGGTGAGTATTGTGGGTTTGTTTTTGCTTTTGCTTTATCGCATCACGGTGCTGGCAGAGCGACAGCGTTCGGATTTTACGAGGCATTATGCCTACGGTGTGGTGGGTATTATTTTTATACATGTTTTTATCAATATCGGGATGACCATGGGGCTGATGCCCATCATCGGCATTCCGCTTCCTTTTATCAGCTACGGCGGCTCGTCGCTGCTGGGTTTTTCATTTATGCTGGGTGTATTGCTCAAGTTGGACGCACACCGTTCCGAACCATAAAACCGCAGCCATATTTGTCATACAATGAAATTTTCCATTTTAAAAAAAGATATAAAATCGGCTGCCCGCGCGGGGAAAATAGAAACAGATCACGGCAGTATCGAAACGCCCATTTTTATGCCTGTGGGCACGGCGGGCACGGTAAAAGCGGTTCATATTCACGAACTGGACTCGGTTATCGGCGCGCAAATTATTCTGGGCAATACTTACCACCTTTACCTGCGCCCCGGCACGGATATTTTAAAACAAGCCGGCGGGCTGCACAAATTCAATAACTGGAAAAGGCCGATACTCACCGACAGCGGCGGCTACCAGGTGTATTCGCTGAGTCACCGCCGCAAAATCACGGAAGAAGGCGCTACTTTTCAATCACACATAGACGGCTCGCGCCACCTTTTTACGCCCGAAAATGTAATGGATATACAAAGAGCCATCGGCGGCGATTTTATCATGGCTTTTGATGAGTGTACGCCGTATCCCTGCGAGTACCGCTACGCGAAAAAATCAATGGAACTGACCCATCGCTGGCTGGCGCGTTGCTGTAAGCATTTTGATAATACGGAAGGGCTTTACGGCTACGAGCAAACGCTGATTCCGATTGTGCAGGGCAGCACTTATGACGACCTGCGCAAAGAATCTGCCGAAACCATCGCCTCTTTTGACCGTCCGGCCAACGCCATAGGCGGGCTTTCGGTGGGCGAGCCGGCGGAAGAAATGTACCGCATCACTGATATGGTCTGCCAGATTCTTCCTTTTGAAAAACCGCGCTATCTGATGGGCGTGGGTACGCCGGCCAACATCCTGGAATGCATCGCGTTGGGGATTGATATGTTTGACTGCGTATTGCCGACGCGCAATGCCCGCCACGGACTTTTATACACCGCCGAAGGTGTGCTGAATATGCGCAACGCCCGTTGGAAGGATGATTTTGAAGCGATTGATGAGCAAAGTAACAGTCTGACCAGCCGGGTGCACACGCGGGCATATTTGCACCATTTGCTGCGCTGCGGCGAAATACTGGGCGCGCAAATAGCTTCGTTACACAATCTCAGTTTTTTCCTTTGGCTAGTTGGAGAAGCGAGGAAGCATATTTTAGCAGGCGACTTTTTGGATTGGAAAAATGAAATGGTTCCGAAACTCGAAATGCGATTGTAAAAGGAAAGATTCACAGGCATGAAACAGGAGAAGCAAATTCTTTTATGAAAAAACTCGATCAATACATCGTTCGAAAATACCTGGCTACTTTTTTCTTCACGGTGCTCATTTTCACCATGATCGCGAGCATCATTGACTTCAGCGAAAAAGTGGAGGATTTTATAAAAGAACCTTGTACCAAAGAGCAGATTATTTTTGATTATTACCTCAACTGGATTCCGTACATCAATAGCCTGCTAATTCCGCTTTATGCTTTGATCGCCGTTATTTTTTTTACCTCGCGGCTGGCTTACAATTCAGAAATCATTTCCATCCTGAATGCCGGGGTGAGTTTCAGGAGACTGATGCTGCCGTATTTGGGCGCGGCTTCATTTATTGCACTGATACATTTATCGGGCAATCACTTTTTTATACCGCAGGGTAATAAAACCAGGCTGGCTTTTGAGCACCAGTATATTTGGAAATACAGCGATCAGGGAAAGACAAAGGACGTACACATGTTTCTGGACGACAGCACCAAAGTGTATATCCGGTTTTATGGAAAAAAAGACACTGTGGCGCGCGATTTCAGAATAGAAAAATTTAAAGACAGCCAGTTGGTTTATCTTTTGAAAGCCGACGAAGCCGTGTGGCGGGGCTATCCGAATAAATGGGAGTTGGGCAATTATGAAATCCGCACCTTCGACGGGGAACACGAAACACTAAAGACCGGCGCGGGAAAAAGTATAGACACGACGCTCAATCTGATTCCCGAAGATTTTGTGCGCTACACCAATCAAAAAGAAATGATGGCATCGCCGGAACTGCGCCAGTTCATTGAAGCGGAGCGGCATCGCGGCTTGAGCAATACCCGTGTTTTTGAGATAGAACTGCACCGCCGCACATCGGAGCCGTTCACCATTATTATTCTGACGATTATCGGGCTGGCGGTGGCTTCGCGCAAAGTGCGCGGCGGAATGGGCTTGCACCTCGCCATCGGTATCGGACTGGGTGCGGCTTTTATTTTCCTTTCCAAATTCTCCGCCACCTTCGCTACTAACCGCACCATGCCGCCCGTTTTGGGCGTGTGGATACCCAATATCATTTTCGGCGCCATCGCCCTGTGGCTGGTGAAAAGGGCGCAAAAGTGAGGGTAAATGTTAATTGTTGTGGCTTTCGGAAAAAACTATAAAATATTGTTGCATGAAATAAAATCAAAATATAACTTAGCCTGAAGTTATTTATACGAAACATTGCTAAAACTCTTAGTTATGAAAAACCACAGATTTTTCCTGTTCAGCTATTTTTGTATCTTTTTTCTTTTTCCTACTTCAATTTTTGCTTTTGTTGAATTAAAAGAAGTTGTTCCGGCAAGTGCCCGAAACGCGAGAGATGGGGCTATTGATATCGAATCAAATGGAAATACCGGGCCGTTTCGGTACCAATGGAACAATGGAGCTACAACGGAAGATGTAAAAGATTTGTCACCCGGTATTTACGGAGTAACTATTACAAACAGGTTTGGCGTCGAATACTATTTGTATGCTACTGTTCCGGTGTGCCCTGTTTACCTTGACATAAAGCAAAAAGATAAGTTACTACAGCAGCACAATACTGAACTGGATCTGACCATTGAGGGAGGAAATCCCCCGTTTGGGTATTTGTGGAATACAAAATTAAAAACACAGGATATAATTGTAAATGAGGACGGGAAGTTTTGCGTAGAGGTGACAGACGCTTTTTGCGGTAAGTTTTTTGAATGCACTATCTTAAAAGATAAAAAACTGACAAAAACAAATAATAAGGATGTAGAAACTATTAAAATTTTTCCTAATCCCTTCGCCTCGGAGATTAATATTTTACTACCTGATTCTTTTGCCAATAAAAACCTCTCCACATTTCTTTATGATGAATCAGGCAGGGAGGTATTCAAATCAAAAATATTTTGGACTGGTTCAAACCTGATTAAGCTGGATTTAAAAGATAAACACCTCTCTGACGGAAACTTTTTTTTGAAAATCTGTGAAGAAAATTCTGCCTTTCAGACATTCAAACTTACCCACCTAAAGGAATATTTTGAGATTAACAAGAAATGATCTTTTCTTTATTATTTAGCATAACAAAGTATATTATATTAGAAAAATACTGATAATTATCATTTAAAAACTGTAACTATGAAAAATATTATTCCTTTAATAAGTGCGTTGTGTTTTGCAGTAAACTTTCTTTCAGGGCAAGGTAATGGAGATGGAATTCAGCCTACTTATGTAGATATCCCAAGTTCTCCAACAGTCTCAGCACTATTAAAAAATAAAGATGTCAATGTAAATTTATATACAGGAAGACCAAATTTTGAAATACCTATTTATGGCATTGGAAAAGAACATCTAAATTCTTCTGTCTCATTAATATATAGTTCAGGTGGCATACAAGTACCAGAAATATCTTCTTGGGTTGGTTTAGGTTGGTCTTTGAATGTGGGAGGAGTAATTTCAAGGACAGTTCAAGGGCTACCTGATGATAAAGGAGGCTATCTATCTTTGCCAGAAATTCCACAAAATCCGGAGTCTAATAAGCCATTCCTTCTTGATTGTGTTGAAGGTCATTATGATTCACAACCCGATCTGTTTTCTTATAATTTGGGTAATGGTATATCGGGTGCTTTCTTTATAAAAAAAGACTTAACAATAGTTTTAATACCTAAGAATGATGTGAGAATTTTTCCTAGTTTTGAACTTGATGGGACAATATCGGGATTTGAAATATTTGATCCATTGGGTAATAGTTATATATTTTCCACTCCGGAGGAGAGTATTGTCACAACAGGGAATGGTACGGATACAAATACTGAATCTTATTTTTCTAGTTGGCATTTGAGTATGATAAGAGACCCTAATGAAATTGAAATAATTACTTTTAGCTATGCTAATGAAACATTTAATAACAATATTACCAAAACAGAAGTAATATTATATGAGTCACCCGGGTGGAACACAAGCGATTGTGGGTCTACACCTGTAAGTTCCTTATCTACTTCTCTTACAATAATTTTGGGCAAAAGGTTAGAAGCTATTACAAATAGTTTAACAGGAGAATCTATATATTTTCAAGCATCCATTGAAGACCGCTTTGATTTGCCAGGTTCCAAATATCTTGATAAAATTATTATTAGTTCGGGCGGACAAACGGTAAAGACTTTTGACTTTTTTTACGATAGCTTTAATGGAGAAAGACTAAAATTAGAGAAAATTCAAGAATTTGGCACAGGAGGTTTAGCCGAACCACCATATGATTTTTTCTATAACTCAGAGCCTTTGCCCAAAATAGATTCAAAATCTTTCGATCATTGGGGTTATTATAATGGGAAAACTGGGCAGCCCACTTACCCTGTTGTTGCACCGAATTTGACGATAGGTAGTTATAGTCTCAATGGAAATGACCGAGAGCCAGATCAGACCATAAGCGGGAGATATCTGGGAGCCGGAATGCTGGAGAAAATAGTCTTTCCAACAGGTGGTTATACAGAAATAGAATACGAACCTAATGATTATGGATTTGATATAAGTAATTTGCCCATAGCAAATCTGCTTGTACAAAGAACAGCCACTGTCGAGACACCACCTTTAGATGAAGCTTCCACTTTATTTTCGTCAAATAGAATGGGTTGGGCTACATTGGAATATAGTATTGTCTATTCTTCTAATGCCCCGCCTCCAGATCCCGCAAATGGTTATGGAAAAATTACTTTGGAAACTCCCAGCGCTGTCGTATTAGAAATCCCATGTTACCATATAGGAGATTATTCGATGGAAATTAATTTAGAAGCTAATATAACCTATGAATTGAAAGTTGAAAGTTTTGAGCCATATACCGAAGTTGAAGCAAAAATAACTTACTATGATGAAGTACCAGAGTCAATGCAAAATTCGAGTAATTTTAGTACACGGGCGGGAGGTGTTAGAGTAAAAACTTTAAAATATTCGGATGGAAACAAAGTAAAACAAAAAGACTATGTATATAAGATGTCTGGAGAGCCATTGAGATCAAGCGGACAATTAACAACTATACCTAAGTATTATGATGTATATAAAACTATAAAAGTAATATCTGGTACAGGACAATCATCCCCCATAGAAGTCCCATGCTGGTATTATAGAATCAAAGCTAATCAGACCGTATTTAATTCGAGCCACAGCGGAGGAGGGCCGATTACTTATAAGGAGGTAAAGGAAATAGAAATTGGTAATGGTTACGTCGTTTCCGAATTTACCAATTTTTCTAATAATAGACCTAATGCCTTTCCCTTTCATCCCAGAAGGCCGACGTCATTTAAAGACGGCTTAATAAAAAAACAAACTTTTTATAATGTTTCAGGGAGCATGGTAAAAGAAGTAGAAAACGATTATCAAATAATTAATTATGATGAAAATATAAAAATACTAACAACCGGGCTTGTTGAACGTTCGATTATAGGCCTAAATGAACAAAGCCTGAATAAATATCATACTATAAACGATGATTGGTATTCGGAGTCCTATAAAATTGAATCATCAACTACAATGACTTATGGTACCACAGGAGGGGATCCGGTGGCGATTAGAACAGAGTATATTTATCCTAACCACTTTCAGCATACTAGTCCTATTAATGTCACCCAAACCAATCTATCCGATCAGACTACTCAAACTACCAATATTAAATACCCGCACGACGACCCTGGCGCCCCTATGGCTCAGGAAATGATCGATCGCCACATGATTGGGATTCCGCTTGAAACATTGGAGAGTGGGTTAATTAATCAGGGTACTAAAACAGTGTTTGGAAGTTTTAACGGTACGCAAATATTGCCCGCCGAATATTATTCCTACAAAAGTGGATGGCAGAAAGAAGCAAGGATAGCATCTTATGACAATCAGGGTTTCCCGACACTATTGTATCGAGGACCAACAGACGAATGCTTTGGGGCAGAGACTTATAACTGGACAAATGGGCTTTTAAACACCAAAACTTTTGATGACTGGATTTGGAATTGGACCTGGTATCCTTACAGGCAGTTGCAGAGTTACACAGATCAGAATGCACAAACGACAACGTATGAATATGACGGGCTTTTGAGATTGCACAAAGTCAAACAAAGAGGTACCAATATTGAAACAGAATACAATTACGGCTTTTTACGACAGGGTAATCCATACAATTATATTCAGACGGATGCAAAATATAGTGATGCTTCTCATCAACACAGTCGTCAAAATTTTGACGGGTGGGGAAGGCTTGTGAATTTGGTGAAACAGGGTTATGGTCCCGGAGGAGAAGATGTAGTATGGGACGAGATAGAGTATGATAATCAGGGTCGGGTTGAGAAAAAATTATACCTGCCCGGCAGCTATACAACTTTTGAATATGAAAAATCACCTTTAAACCGGGTACTCAAAGAAATACACCCTAATGGTTTTTTTGTCAAAACGGAATATAGCAGTAATTCGGGAGGAGAAGTGGATGGAGCCGCAGCAAACGCACTTTTTAAAACCAAAGTCTTTGATGAAAATAATAACCCCACTTCTACTTTTACCAATTTCCTCGGGCAACACGTACAGACTACCGATGCCATTAACGGCAAGACTAAGTTTGACTACCACGGCAGTGGACAAATAGCACATATTACTACGCCGGCTGGCAATGCTTACGATTATGCTTATGGAGCTAAAGACTTGTTGTCATCAAAGACAGTACCGGGAGGAGGCACTGTCAGCTACTTGGAATATAGTTGTAGGGACGAGGTGACTAGAATGATGGATGCTAACGGAAATACAATAGACTATGAATATGATAAGCATAGCCGTGAAAAATTAGCCAAATGGGACGATAATGTAGTGAAAGAAACACATTATGTGCCAAACAGGACCTGGGTGGATTACTATTATGCCAGATTACTAAGCCCGGAAAGAGACGGCCAAATGCTCATGACGGACTATACTTATGATAATTACGGAAGGATAGAGACGATGCGTCAGCAAAATCCGATTGGCGGCTCTGATTTATACAACTATACTTATGATCACGCGGACAATTTGCGACTCACTCAGAGAAATCATTATGGTTATTCCAATAAAGTCATGAGATATGATTATGGTTTTGACCATTCGTTTCGCCCTACTTCCACCGATATAATGATTGACGGAATTGCTATTCCTGTAAACGGTTTTTCCTATAATATCCGCGACGAAGTTGAAAGCAAAAATGTAGCGTTATTGACGGGTGGCAGTATGTTTTATCGTAAAATAGATTACAAGTACAACATCATGGGGTGGCTTACAAATATCAATAAAGTTACTCCGGATAAATTTCAGCCTCGTTGTGCGTTCGATCCTACCCACGGTTTTGTAGGACGAACCGGAAGAACACCTTATGAAGAGAGCGTAGAAGATTTGAGTGAACTCCTTTCACTTATTTCCAGTCGCGGAGGCGAAATCGAATTGGTAGATCAAAATCCTTGTCAGGACACCGTTATTCTGCCTTGTTATGGCGTGGACACTACTCTTTTTGTAAATGCTTATGATGTGAACAGCAGATTTTTGATCGATCAATATTTACAATTAGGGTTGGAGCCGGCCAGCGTTATTACTGATAACCCGGGGCATGAGAAATCATATAAAAAGGATGATCACGTCTGGAGTGTCATGACTTTTAATACCGATATGTACGAAGCGGATTGGGCTGTAGATATCGAAGTGCCTGAAAATACCCAGATTTTGGGCTACGAAGCTAAGGTCAGGCTATTTGAATCACCACCCAACAGTATTGTTTATGTAGGATTGTGGGATGGCAAGAAGCTTTTAAAAATACACGGACAGGATTTGCTTGAACTTAGCGGAAATGGAGATTTTTCCATAATTCCTGATACCATACCTAGCCCGGAGCAGGTAGAAAAAATGCAGGTTGCAATGTTGATACCCTGCCAATCGCCTGTAAATATAGATAGAGTAGGCGCCGGTATTTCCTACGTTTGTGTTGAACCTGATCCGTGCAGCCTGCATAATCCTGTTTGTCTCCCGTTCGAAAGAGATCTTCAGGAACATGCTGTGGATAGTATAAAATTAGTAATGGGCGCCAACAATCTGGCCGAAGAACTACCTTCTGCTTTGTTTAAGGTAAGATTGTGCGATCAAAGTGTGCTTTATGTGTTGCCGGATGAATTGAAGGCTATAAAAGGTCCTTTTTCAGTTTTACAAACTATCCCGCTCGAAAACCCCGATCAAAGTGTAAGAATAGGTATCGCTCCTGATCAGATTTTGGATATTACTACAGCGGAACTAATGGATATGAGAACACAAGGCGCTACATTTTCGGTGAATAGCGCAGAGTGCCCGGTAAAAGAGGAAATAGATACCTGTATCTATAAAATTGATCAGGAAAACTGGCAATATGAAGTTGTAGGTGACTCGAATACTACAGCGGTCAGGATAACCTACGATTGGTTTGTGACTCGGGATTGTGGGCATTTGATTGAAGAAATCAAAAGAGAAAGCAAAAGTATTGTCTCTAATAATTTTAGAAACGTGAGGTATGGTACCAATGAACAATCTTTTTTACAGAATAAAGTGACGTATATTGATCATTTAACTGTAAGCGTAAAAAACCCGGATACAACCTTAACCATTGTTCTTGATCCAAATCGGGTCAATGCGGAGTATCCGTCGTTGAATATTAATAGTGATCACCTGTATTATTCATCTAATACTGCTGGTTTCGAAAACTTTAGAACTGCTATTCGAGCAGTAATCAATGGTGCTATACAACTATGGCAGGTGAGTGAACAAGTAAACTCCCCGAACTATTCTTTAGATGTTAGAACTATTGGGCCGAGTGTCTTACCATGGATAAGTTTTGGAGTGACTCATGCCCCAGATCCTAACAGACCATATATTTCTATTAACCCTAATCCTGCTGAAAATGAAATGGAAGTTGTATGGTCTCCCGGGTTTTCCCAATTGCTCCATGCTGACATTGGTTCTTTCGGAATTCTTACTTCAGTAAACTATACTATTCCTACTTGTAATACTATTATCCGCCATAGTTATTACCACAACCCTGAAGTCTTGGGAAATTATGCGTGGGATTCTATTCCGTTGCCGCCTACTTATCCGCCAGTGGATACCACCGAAGGTCTTGATCCTTCCATAGATACTTGCTACAATCACCGCTATATTATTTCATACTGCGATGTGCCGCAGTATGACTGCTACGACGGTGATTGTAATCCCTGCGGCAATATGGGGCCACATCCTTTGTGTACGCTGTTTGACGCAGATCAGCAGACACAGTCTTTTGGTGATATAAAAGGACAGAGAAGCTCTCTGACCTCGGGCAAACTAACTTATCCGAGCTATTTGTATCAATTACTTTTATGTGACAACCAACCCGAATATTTATTCCAGCATGAGTTAGACAAACTGGATAGTGATTACAGGCTTACAGACGCAGTACAACTGACTTCGCCCGGACAACAATTAAAAATAAAATCCGAAAATGGCATCAATGATACGCTGCTGCTGGATGACGTAATACTAATCATGGCTGACCCCGACGACAAACTTATTACTGCCAGCGATCCGAATATACCGCCCAAGTACTGCGATGACACACCGCCCGATTGTACGCCTACGGAGCTAAAGGCACAGCAGCAGTCTTTCGACGCCATCCTGGATAGCATGAGTCAAATCAATGTAGAAGATATAAGTTTTCCGGCTACTTTGTATCAGGTGATTTTATGTGA
>CALMIT010000306.1 GCA_937864255.1 uncultured Saprospiraceae bacterium | reverse complement strand
TTTTATCAGCGGCAATGATCGCAGGGTGATTTGTACGCTCAATGAACGGCTGAAATTTCAGTGCGCGCTGATGCCGAAAGGCGACGGCGCTTTTTTTGTAAATGTAAACAAGGAAATTCGGGACAAACTGAAACTAAAAGAAGGAACGGCTGTCCATGTGATGATGGAAAAAGACGAAAGCGAATACGGCTTGCCGATGCCCGAAGAATTTGAAGAAGTGCTGAATCAGGATGCGGAAGGGCGCGCTCATTTTGAGGCGCTCACGCCCGGTAAAAAAAGAAATCTGCTCTACATCGCCGGACAACCCAAAAAATCAGAGACACGGATCACCCGCGCGCTGGTCATTGCCGAGCATTTAAAAATGATGAATGGAAAAATTGACTTTAAAATACTGAATGCTTCGCTGAAAGGTGCGTGAAAACTTTTTCAGACAAAGTCCAAAAACTCACCCGTGTGGATTTTGAATTACATCCGAAACTATTTTACCGTCTTCCAAAGTGATAACCCGGTGTGCCCTTTCAATCACCCGATTGTCGTGTGTAGAAAACACAAAAGTGATTTGTTCTTCGTGGTTGAGTTTTTCCATGATGTCCAAAAGAGTGGAAGTGCTTTTTGAGTCGAGATTGGCAGTCGGTTCATCAGCGAGAATGAAAGCGGGTTTTGGAGCAAGGGCGCGCGCCACAGCCACGCGTTGTTGTTGCCCGCCCGAAAGTTGGGAAGGTTTGTTGTCCATTTTATCTTCCAGTCCTACGGCGTGCAGGAGTTCTTCCGTACGTTTATCGCGCTCGGATTTTGGGCGGTTTTGCAGCAGCATCACAAATTCCACATTTTCACGGGCGGTCATCACGGGTATCAGGTTGTATGCCTGGAAAACAAACCCGATATTATTTTTTCTAAACTCAATCAGTTCGTTGTCCGAAAGTTTTGAAATATCCTGGTTGCCGACTTCGACGTAGCCCTCAGTCGGACGGTCAAGCCCGCCGATAATGTTTAGCAGCGTAGTTTTTCCGGAACCCGAGGGACCCACGA
>CALMIT010000305.1 GCA_937864255.1 uncultured Saprospiraceae bacterium | reverse complement strand
TTTATTCGAATCATAGTTCCCTTTTCAATATTTACTCTTACAGCTTCGCCATTGAAGCTGCCGGCGATACGACAACCGCCAAAACCCGGTTTTTGGATGCTGATAAAAATATCAGCTATTTTACTGACAAACTGAGTCAGGCAAAAGCCACCAAATATCCCGACATTTTTTACTGGACGGCGCCACAGCAGTTGTTTTCCTACCTCTCGCCTATTTTCATAAGCGACCCAAATAACCCCAAAAAAGGCGTTTTTATTTATTTTGAAATTCAGAAAAGGCTGCGCGAGCCGTCAATGGTTTATACCGAACTGATTCTGACTCAGTCATATAAAAAGCTCGATAACCTGTTTCGTTACGATTATGCTATTTACCAAAACGATAATCTGGTAGAGCAAAACGACATCGTGTATGATACCAAAATCAGCGGATACCCGGTGCCGCTGCAAGGCACGGGCAAAGAAGAAATTTTTGGCAACAGGTCAGAGTTTGGATACCACGCGCCCGACGGCACAGTAGTCATTTTAGGCCGGCAGGTCAGAAGTTTGCTCAAGCCCATTTCCCTTTTTTCGTACGTCTTTTTGCTGCTGCTCGTCACCGTAGTTTTGATAGCTGTCGTTAACACATTTGCCAAAATGTTGCCCGAAGTTTTGCAGTTGACGATCTGGCAAAAACCTTCCCTGAAAACCAAAATTCAATTATCCATCATCACGGTAATCGTGGCCTCATTTATTATGATCGGCTGGGTGACGGTCGTGTATTTCAGAAATACTTCCAACGAATACCACGAAACCCGACTCTTGCGGCGACTTAATTCGGTTTTGCTCAATATCGAACATGAAATTCAACTAAAATCGGAACTCGGCGAAGAAGAGCCGGATTTTGAAAAAATGATCAAAGAAATCAATCCGATTCACCGGATGGATATCAACATTTTTGATTTGCAGGGCAATCTGGTCACTTCCACCGAGATGGACATTTTTAATAAAGGCATCGTCGGCAAAAAAATGGGCGGCGTCGCCTACCATGCCATGGCCCGGCAAAACCAGGTGGAATTTATACAGGAGGAAAAAATAGGGATGTTTGACTATAAAGCTGCATACGTGCCGCTGCGCGGAGCAACCGGAAAAGTGATGGGTTATGTGGGGCTTCCTTATTATACCAAACAGCGCAATCTGCGCGACGACGTGTACGAATTTATGGGCACATTGCTCAATGTGTACGTCTTTTTGCTGCTGATAGCCACGACCATAGCCATTTTTGTAGCTAATTCGATTACGAAACCGATTGCCGTCATCGGCGACCGCTTTAAAAGATTTAAACTGGGCAGCCATGAGCCGCTGGTCTGGAATAGCCGTGACGAATTAGGCGAGTTGATTGACGATTACAACCGGATGATCCAGAAAGTGATGGACAGTACGGAAAAACTGAAGCAATCAGAACGGGAAGGCGCCTGGCGTACGATGGCGCAGCAAGTGGCGCACGAAATTAAAAATCCGCTCACACCCATGAAGTTGAGCATTCAATACCTCCAACACGCGTTGAAAAACGACCCCGAAAAAGCGCAGCCGCTTTTTGACAAAGTAGCCCGGACCCTTACGGAACAAATCGAGAGTCTTTCGCAAATCGCCACGGCTTTCAGCGATTTTGCAAAAATGCCAAAGCCCGAAAATCATCCCTTGAATATCAATGAATTGGTGAAAAGTGTCCAACTGCTTTTTGCCGAAAACACGGGCGTGGATTTTGAGGTGAATCTGCCTGAAAAAAGCTACACGGTTTTTGCCGACAAAAACCAGCTTATCCGCGTTTTTAATAACTTGATCAGCAATGCCATTCAGGCAATTCCTGACGACAGGCAAGGAAAAATTGTACTTTCTGTTTTTGAAAAAGACGAAACCGTTATTGTAAAAGTAAGCGACAACGGGAAAGGCATTCCCGAAGAAATGTATGAAAAAGTCTTCGCCCCGCATTTTACCACTAAAAGTTCGGGCATGGGGCTGGGGCTGGCTATGTGTAAAGACATTATCGAAAAAGCCGGCGGCTTGATTTATTTTAAAACTGTGCTGCACAAAGGCACTGACTTTTTTGTAGAATTGCCCATGATGCAGTCCGGGGAGAATGGTCAGGA